>MENE01000165.1:14407-25324 GCA_001769005.1 Bacteroidetes bacterium GWA2_31_9b
AAGTATTATTTTACGAAGAAAAAGATACATTAAATAAGGTTGATGATTATAAGATAATATTTTTACAAAAGATTCCTGAATATAATTATAATCTAATAACACAAATTACTGAAGAAAAGAATCAGATTTCAGTCTATTTGAACGAGGAAGAAGAAAATATTCATGAAATTTTAATGGTTGTAATTTCAGAAAAAGACATATTTTGTGTCAATTGCATTGGCAAATTTACTAAAGAGGATGCTTTAACATTATATAAAACAATTAGTTGGGATAAAGTAAAAAATATGGAAAAATAAATTGAAAATATATTTCATCTATAATAGTTAATAGTGAGGCAATTTTTTACCTCACTTTTTTTTGGCATAATATTTGAAAAATCGAGATTGAATTTAATATTTAATAAATCTGTATTTTATAGTTATTTTTTTATAATTTTATTAAAACATTAAATTAGATGGAACTTTTATATATTTTTTTACATCATATAATATAATCAAGAATTTTTACTAACCAAATCAATAAAAATTATGAAAAACATGAAAAAATTAATTGCAATGATGCTGATGGTTTTATCAGTATTTTTCTTTGCATGTGATGATGATGAAGTTGAACCATTATCACCCGAAAAGGCAAAAACAGAATTAAACAGCATGGATGAAGAAATGGCTGCTGATTTAGAAGCGATGATGAATGCTGAAGGTATGAAAGCAATTCAGGCATTAAATTCTATGGATGATCCATTTGCTACAGCAAAATCAAGTTTAAGAACTTCTGTATTACCAAATATTGAAGAGTATCTTATCCCTTTTATTAAAACCAACAAAGCTAAATCTGCTTTTGAAGCAACAGAATTTGATTTTGATTTACATGTAGGAACTTACACCTATGTTCACACCCCAGAACCACATTGGGTTATAATTACAGGCGGCGATAAAATCATTGTTAATTTTCCTTCTGACTCAACTGATATGGGTAATAATGATGCTACATTAACAATTTATAATTATCAGGAAGATGTGAACTACAATCCAACAATTATTTCTGCTGAATTGGAAGTTGACGATGTTACTATTGTTGAAATTACATTAAATGCATCATGGACATCAGAAAGTGATCCTGAAACTTTAGATATTAGTGTATATCTAAAACCTTTCACTTTTAATGGTGATTTAGCAATTACCACAACATCAGCTGAAGTAAATTTTTCAATTTTATTGAATACAACTAAAATATTTTCTGCTGGTGTTGATGCAACATTTACTGATGCTACTCAAGAAGTTCTTAAAAAAGTTAGTGGTTATGTTCAATACAGAGATGTAAAAGTTTCTGCAAGTGTTAATGTTTCTAATATTATGACCATTCTTGAACAAGTTGAAAATGAAACATCACCTTATACAACTATTGAAGAATTAGTTGATGCAGTAAATGACGAAATTGATGCAAAAGTAACTAAAGATGGAGCATTAATTGCAAAAATTGAGTTAGATTTGGTTTATAATGATGATGTTCCTCCAGTACAAGAACTAACAGTTGTACTTAAATTTTCTGATGGTACAACTGAACCTGCACAACCTTACTTTGAAGGATTTATTAGTAGCATTGACGAATTCTTTACTTATTTAGATGATTATTTTGAAATGAAATAATTGGATTAATATTTAACAAAAAAAGAGCTTTTTAAAAGCTCTTTTTTTGTTAAATATTCGTTGCTGTTATCATAAATTTTATAAAATAACAGAACGAACCCAACAGTAGATATTTTTTTAAGGGTATAGAGTAAAAGGAGTAAGCAATGAATATATCAATACATTTTAAAATCAGGGGAGTTACCCAATAGCTAAAATTAAATACATTTTGTAAATTAGTACTATCAATTATGTGGTTTTATAAATTCTGTGCTTAAAAATTAACTAATGATTTTTATTTGTATTACAAAACACAACATATTTTTTCATAAAAAATGATAGACAAACATTTGATAATAAGTGAACTAATATTTAAAACTTCTAGAAGTAGTGGGAGTGGAGGACAAAATGTTAATAAAGTTGAAACTAAAGTTGAACTCCGTTTTAATGTAAATGAATCAGATTTATTAACTGAAGATGAAAAAGATAGAATAAATATTAAATTGAAAAACAGAATATCAAATGATGGATTTCTTATTCTTTCAAGCGAATCTGAAAGAACTCAGCTTGCAAATAAAAAAAAATCAATAGAATTATTTTTTGAGTTAATAGAAAAAGCTCTTTATATACCTAAAAAAAGAATTAATACAAAGCCTAGCAAATCATCAAAAGAGAAGCGTTTAAAATCGAAAAAAATTAATTCTGAAAAAAAGAAATCAAGAAGAATAGAATAAGTAATTATAAAACTATTTTAAGTAATTCCTTAATCTATAAAAGGGTGCAAGATAAGAAATTAAATGAGCGAGAAACGGGTCTCGAACCCGCGACCTTCAGCTTGGGAAGCTGACGCTCTACCAACTGAGCTATTCTCGCAAAAATTCAAACTTTTACTAAAAATATAAGACTACAAATATAAATTTTACTTTTTATATCTCTTTATTAAAATTCAAGATAATAGATATAAAGGTTATTTTTTAAAATTATTGAAGATTTTAATTATAAAAAAATGTATTTTTGCATATACATATATACATATATAAAATGGAATTCAAAAAACTAGAACTTGAGCCGGAAACCAGTTGGTTCAAAAGAAAAATTTGGTCTCAACATGTTAAGAAAACTACGCTTTATATTATTTTAGGTGCTATTGCAGGTTTTATCTTTTTTTATTTTACTGAAGGAATAAGTATGGATAATATTCAAATCAATGATATACTTCGAAGTACATTTATTGGAGGATTTTTTGGTTTTTTTATTACAAATAGTCCCTGTGCAAATAATAAATGTTAAATAACTCTAGAATTTTAATTGATTAATATGTGGATGACAAGTTAATTTGGCTACAAATATAAAATACACTTCTTATTTCTTTTTCTTACCGTCTCATATTATTAATTATTTTACCTATATTTCAATTAGTTACACCATAAGATAAAATATTTCTTGATTTATTTGTATACATAGTGTATATTTGTGTATGCATAATCAAGTTTCAAATAAGGAATTAGTAGCGATACGAACTATGCGTGACTTTCTGATGAGGTACTCACGAATGCCAAGTATTCGTGAGTTAATGAAGGAAATGGATTATAAATCGCCACGATCTACTGCTGTTATTTTACAGGGGTTAATCGACAAAAATATACTTCATAAAAAACCCGATGGCAGCATTCAATTTATTCAGTACGAAATTTATGACGACGCTACCCGTGAACAAACTGTAAAAATACCTTTATTGGGAACAATTGCTTGTGGTTTACCTATTTTTGCCGAGGAAAACATCGAGGCAATGATTCCGGTTTCAATAAAGCTGGCAAAAGCACCCGATAAATATTTCTTGTTGTGTGCTAGAGGTGATTCAATGAATTTGAAAGGTATTAACGATGGCGATCTGGTTCTGGTAAAACAACAAAATACAGCTAATAGCGGTGATCTTGTTGTTGCTCTGATTGACGATGACGCAACCATTAAGGAACTCCGAATCAATAATGATAATGTTATTTTATTGCCTCGTTCGTCGAATGAATCTCATGTACCAATCATCTTATCCAGAGATTTTATTGTTCAAGGAATTGTAATATCTACTATCCCAAAGATTGTTGATTAGTTAAAATGTATAAATCTATCATTCATATGGATTTAGACACATTCTTCGTGTCGTGTGAACGCTTACTTGATTCCAGGCTGAATAATAAGCCTGTGCTTGTAGGTGGAACTAATGGACGTGGGGTTGTTGCTGCTTGTAGTTACGAAGCCCGAAAGTTTGGCATTCACTCAGCTATGCCTATGAAAGTAGCTCAAATGCTTTGTCCTGAAGCTGTTGTAATTCGTGGCAACAGTGCCATTTATAGCAAATTTTCTGATTTGGTTACCGATATCATTGAAGAATCAGCCCCTATATATGAGAAATCCTCTATTGATGAGTTTTATATGGACGTAACAGGAATGGACAGGTTTTTCGGTACCTATAAATGGGCACAAGAACTGCGAGCTAAAATAATTAAAGAAACCGGATTGCCAATATCTCTGGCTCTTTCTACCAGTAAAACGGTTGCAAAAGTCGGTACTAACGAGGCAAAGCCTAACAATCATATGAACATTCCTTTAGGTACCGAAAAATCATTTCTAGCACCATTAAACGTTAATAAAATACCTATGGTTGGCAATCAAACCTATAAAATGTTACTAAACATGGGCATTAAATATATAAAAACAATTCAGGAAATGCCCATGGAACTCATGGATAGGGTAATGGGAAAAAATGGAGTATTGTTGTGGAAAAAAGCACAGGGAATCGATCATAGCGAAGTAATTCCTTATCATGAACGAAAATCTATATCATCGTCTTTAACCCTCGAAAAAGATACCATCGATGTTCGACAGTTAAAAAATATTCTCATAGCCATGGCCGAGAAGTTGGCCTATTATCTTAGAAATGACAATAAAATAACATCATGCGTTACTGTAACTGTGCGTTATTCCGACTTCGATACCAGAACAAAGCAAAAACAAATACCCTATACATCACTAGATCATACGCTTATAAAAACTGTTTTGGATATTTTTGATCAACTATGCGATAGGAGAGTACTGGTTCGTTTGATTGGTGTTCGATATAGTAATTTGGTTTCGGGAACTTATCAAATGAATCTTTTCGAAGATACTTCGGAAATGATAAAGCTTTACCAGGCAATGGACCGCATACGTAATCGATACGGACAAAATGCCATAAGGCGTGTGGCAACTATGGAAAAACACATAATAGGGCAAATGAGTAACCCTTTTAATGGAAAATCACCTGTAATCCCAACACATCGAAAATTTTAATTATTAATCAATAGTGCATTGTTACTTAATTGTCATACATATTACAGTTATAAATTTGGAACAATTTCCATTGAACAGTTAATTACTGATGCCACAGGAAAAGGATATAATTCTTTAGTACTTACCGATATCAATAATACATCTGCTTGTATTGATTTTGTGAGCCAGTGCAGTAGCAACAAATTAAAACCTATACTTGGAATTGATTTCAGGAATGGTGTAAAACAACGATATATTGGTATTGCAAAAGATAACGAAGGCTTTATGGAGTTAAACTGTCATTTAACGGATTATCTTCATTCAGGGAAGAGCTTCCCTGAAAAGGCACCAGAATTTAAAAAATCCTACATTATTTACCCTTTTGAGCATATTGATTATCAGGCATTAGAAAAAAATGAATTCGTAGGTATAAAACCATCACAACTGGGTCATCTGAAGTTTTCTGAATGGAAAAATCATCAGAACAAGCTAGTCATTTTGCAATCCGTAATTTTTCGTCATAAACAGGATTTTAATATTCATCGTTTATTGAGAGCTATCGGTAAAAATAAGATTCTTAGTCGCTTACCTAAAACAGAAGAAGCTTCTCCAGATGAAATCATGTTTTTACATGGCGATATTTTGGAAAAATTCAGAGAATATCCTCAGATTATCGAAAATACTAATCTAATACTTAATTCCTGCTCCATATCCTTTGAGTTTAAGACACCAAAGAATAAAAAAACATTTACCAGTTCCGAAGATGATGATTTTGAACTTCTAAAAGAGGAAAGCCTTAAAGGTTTAGAATACAGGTATAAAAATCCATCACAGAAAGTTGTTGAACGAATGGAAAAAGAATTGTCTGTAATTAAACAACTCAATTTTTGTTCTTATTTTTTAATAAACTGGGATTTGGTGCGTTATGCGCGTCAGCAATCATGCTATTATGTTGGCCGAGGAAGTGGTGCAAACAGCATGATTGCTTATTTGTTGCGTATTACAGATGTGGATCCCATTGAACTGGATTTGTATTTTGAGCGATTTATTAACCCTTCACGGACAAATCCTCCTGATTTCGATATTGATTTTGCCTCGCGCGACCGAAACAAAATAATCAAATATCTTTTTGATCGTTATGGATGGGAATATACTGCTTTAGTGGGTACTTACATTACGTTCCAGTTTCGATCTATGATTCGTGAAATAGGAAAAGTATTTGGATTACCTTCTGATGAAATTGATAAGCTTCAAAAGGTCAAAAACTTTAATCTATTGGATGAGATAGAACTCCTTGTATTGAAGTACAGCAAGCTTATTCATGGTTTCCCGAGTCATTTAAGTGTTCATTCGAGCGGTATTATTATTTCCGAAGAACCTATAAGTACTTATACGTCAACTATTATACCTCCTAAGGGTTTTCCTACTATACATTTTAGCATGCTCGAAGCTGAAGATCTTGGTTTTGCAAAATTTGATATTCTCGGTCAACGAGGGCTAAGCAAAATCGAAGACACAATTGCTATTGTAAAAAAAAATACTAATTGCAGTATTGATATTCACGACTTAGAGCGCTTTAAAACAGATGAAAAAGTTAAAGAATTGCTCAAACATGGGAAAACCATTGGTTGTTTTTATGTTGAATCACCTGCCATGCGTATGTTGCTTACCAAACTCGAAGCCGATGATTATTTGAGACTTGTGGCAGCCAGTTCCATTATCAGACCGGGGGTTTCTAAAAGTGGCATGATGAACGAATATATCCTCCGATATCGTGATACTCGGAGGAGAAAAGCTGCCGAAAATGAAATGCCCGAGCTGTACCTTATTATGAAAGAGACATATGGTGTAATGGTTTATCAGGAAGATGTTATTAAAGTAGCTCATTATTTTGCAGGCCTAACTCTTACCGAAGCAGATGTTTTACGACGTGGCATGTCGTGGAAATTTAAACAACGTAATGAATTTGGAAAAATAAAGGATAAATTCTTTTTCAATTGCAAAGAAAGGAACTATCCTTTACATATTGTCGAGAGAGTATGGACACAAATAGAGAGTTTTGCGAATTACGCCTTTTCGAAAGGACATTCTGCTTCATATGCCGTGGAAAGCTTTCAAGCTTTGTACCTTAAGGCTTATTATCCGTTAGAATACATGGTAGCAACTTTGAACAACGGAGGAGGTTTTTACAGTAAAGAGGTTTATATTCATGAAGCACGAATGCATGGAGCCCAAATCGAATTACCTTGTGTTAACAAGAGCTTGCAAATAACTACAATTGAAGGAAAAGTTATTTATCTTGGCTTAGATTTAATAGGCCATCTTGAAACAGACACTGCAAGATTAATGTTACAGGAACGTTTAATCAATGGCCCTTTCGATAATCTTCGTGATTTTATGAAACGGGTACCTGTTTCACTTGAGCAGCTTACCCTGCTGATTCGTATGAATTCGTTTCGTTTTACAGGTAAAAACAAAAAAGAACTGATGTGGGATGCTAATTTCATTCTTAAAAAAGATAAAGTAACAAACTCTGCCAAAACCTTATTCAATGAAAACCCCAAGGAGTTTGTGCTTCCGAGTTTATATGCGCATCCGCTTGAACAGGCTTACGATGAGTTTGAATTAATAGGTTTTCCCATAAGTATTTCTCCATTTAAACTTATTAGAAATATGCCAGAAACACGGTTGCTTGCCAAAGATTTAGTTTACATGATTGATAAACACATTGATGTGGTTGGCTACTTGGTTACCATAAAAAAAACACTTACAAGCAGCGGTAAAACAATGAGTTTTGGGGTTTTCATTGATCTGGAAGGCCAATGGATAGATACTGTCCAGTTTCCTTCAGTAGTTATCCGTTACCCGTTTCGTGGCCCTGGTTGTTATTTAATTAAGGGAAAGATTGTTAAGGAGTTTGGATTTGTAAGTATTGAAACATCGGAGTTATATAAATTGGATTATATTAACATGGAAGAGCCATCTACACGATTAAAAAAGCTGGTGTAATAGTGGATGAATTGAAATAAGAAAGAAATACTCAAACAAATCTTATTCAAAAAAAGCTATTAAAAAATAACAATAATGGATCTAGTTGAAATTTAATATTTTTAATATATGTCTTATAATTAATATTATGTTAAATATAAAATGTAAATTTAAAGGGGAAGTTATAAATCCTTCCCCTACATCGAAATATTATTTATTTAATACTTCCATTATTTTATCGTACTTATCAGTTATTTTTAATCTATAATACAAATTTTTCAATGTAGTTGCAATACTCAAATCATCTGGATGTAATTCAAATGATTTTTCTATATATGGTAAAGATTGTTCAAACTTTTTATCAGCTACTAATTTTGCTTCTTCATATTTCTTATTGTCTTTAATTTGATTTGCAATTTCAGTAAGTTCTACTCCTTCGTTAAAATATAAAACTCCTAAGTTGAAATATGCTTCAAACGATTTAGGATCAAGTTCAATAGCTTTAAAGTAGTTTTGAATTGCTTCTTCTTTTTTGCCTAATTTATCATATAAATGAGCTTCTGCAACATAAAACTGAGCATTAGTTGGATCCTTTTGTTTAGCCAATTTTAAATATTCTAAAGCCTCATTGGAATTATCTGTTTCTAATAAATAATAGTTAATAATACTACCTAATAAACCTTGATTTAATGGGTAGTTTTCAAAACCTGTTTTTAATGTTAATATAAAATTTGTAGTATCACCTTTGCTTTTGTAACATTCTGCAACGAAAGCATATGTATCACCAGCTCCATAACCATATTTTAAAGCTTCTGAATAATACTTAATTGCACCATCCCAATTTTCGCTCCTTTGTGCCATTAATCCAGTATTAAAAATTATTGCGGTATCAACTGCTCCTCCAAAAATCGGCATTTGGTTTATTTCAAAAGCTTTTTCGAAATATGAAAATGCTCTGGCAAAATTTTGATCATTATATGCTTCAATACCATTATTTATAATATTATTAGATAATGAAATTAAACTTGCATCTATAGATGTTTTAAAACTTGAACCACCATCCATAAAATACGCTTTTTTATAATTATCAAATGATTTAATAAATGGATCTTCTACAAGATTTTTAAATTGTTCATCTTGAGAGTTTCCAATTGCTTGGTAAAGAATACCATATGAATAGTAAGTCTTTGCCCAATCTTTTGTTGTTACCTCTTCTGATGCAACATTTAATGCCTTTAAAGCTGTATCAAGCTTAATACCTTGCTGAGCCCAAGTAAATGCTTTATTTACGTATTTCTTTTGAGCATTACAACTGCTATTTATTATTACAGTTGATACAATAACGAGTATTGAAATTAAATAATACTTTTTCATTTTTATAACTTTTTTGTTGATTAATTTTTTTCAAAAATAAGATAATATTCATTTTAGTCAAATTTATTGACTTTATTTTATTTATTCTTCAGCACTTTCAATAATTATACTATTATCAACATCCTCAATATTTTCTATATTTCCTTGAATATCAATACTATCGTCAGCTTTTTCAATTTGAGCAACTGCAGCAATTGAATCATTATTTTTTAAATTAATCAATCTAACACCTTGTGTTGCTCTACCGCTTACTCTTAAATTAGATACTCCAATTCTGAGAGTTAATCCTGAACGATTTATTATCATTAAATCAACTGAATCGTCAACTCCTTTAATAGCAATTAACTTGCCAGTTTTTTCGGTGATATTAATTGTTTTAACTCCTTTACCACCTCTATTTGTTATTCTATAATCTTCAATATTAGAACGTTTACCATAGCCATTTTCTGAAACAACAAGTACTTCTTTATCTGCTTCTTCAACCCAAACCATTCCTACAACTTCATCATCACGTTTACTTAGTCTTATTCCTCTAACTCCTGCTCCCGTTCTACCTATAGTTCTTACTTTACTTTCGTTAAATCGAACAGCTTTTCCTTCACGGGTAGCTAAAATAATATCACTTTTACCATCAGTTAATTTTGCTTGTAATAAATGGTCATCTTCTTTAATAGTAATTGCATTTACACCATTTTGTCTAGGTCTGGAATATTCTTTAAGTGATGTTTTTTTAATAATTCCTTTTTTGGTACACATTACTATAAAGTTATTCTCAATATATTCTTTATCTGTAAGATCCTTAACATTTATATAGGCTTTAACTTTATCTTCCAGTTCAATATTAATAACATTTTGAATTGCTCTTCCTTTAGAACTTCTTGTTCCTTCTGGTATCTCGTAAACTTTTAACCAAAAGCATCGTCCTTTTTCTGTAAAAAACAACATGGTATTGTGCATTGATGCAATAAACATATGTTCTAGAAAGTCTTCGTCTCGTGTTGTACTTCCTTTTGCTCCAACGCCTCCTCTATGTTGTGTTCTAAATTCTGTTACAGGAGTTCTTTTAATATATCCTAAGTGAGAAATAGTAACAACCATGTCTTCATCAACATAAAAATCTTCAGGATTAAATTCACCTTCATCAGGAACTATTTCTGTTCTTCGTTCGTCTCCAAATATATCTCTGATCTCAATTAACTCATCTTTAATAATTTTCATTCGAAGAGTCAAATCTTCTAAAACTGTTTTTAAGTATGCAATTAGCTTTTGAAGTTCAGCATATTCTTCTTTGATCTTATCTCTTTCTAATCCTGTAAGTTTTTGAAGACGCATATCAAGAATAGCTTTTGCTTGAAGTTCTGATAGCTCAAATTTAGCCATTAATCCTTCTTTAGCTTCATCCGGAGTTTTTGATGCTCGTATAAGGCTTATTACTTCATCAAGATGATCAAGTGCTATTAGTAAACCCTCTAAAATGTGTGCTTTCTTCTCTGCTTGTTCTAAATCATATCGTGTTCGTCGTATTACAACATCATGTCGGTGACTTACAAAATATTCAATTAATTGTTTTAAATTCAATACTTTAGGTCGACCTTTAACCAAAGCAATATTATTAACATTAAAG
>MENE01000165.1:25359-25996 GCA_001769005.1 Bacteroidetes bacterium GWA2_31_9b
TAATACAACATTAGCCAATGTATCTCTTCTGATTTCATATACGATTCGCATTCCAGTTCGATCAGACTCATCGTTAATATTGGTTATTCCTTCAATTTTCTTTTCATTTACCAGTTCGGCTGTTTTCTTAATTAATTCAGCCTTATTAACCATATAAGGAATTTCTGTAACAATTATCCTTTCATGTCCATTTGCTTCAGTTTCAATTTCAACTTTTGAACGAACAACAATTCTTCCCCTTCCGGTTTCAAATGCATCTTTAACTCCCTGGTAACCATAAATAATTCCACCTGTAGGAAAATCAGGTGCTTTTACGATGCTTATAAGTTGCTGAATATCAATATTATTATCATCGATGTATGCAATAATAGCATTAACGGTATCAGTTAAGTTATGAGGAGCCATATTTGTAGCCATACCTACAGCAATGCCTGATGTTCCATTAATTAAAAGCGTTGGTATTCTAGTAGGCAAAACTGTTGGTTCTTCGAGGGTATCATCAAAATTTAATTGAAAATCAACTGTGTTTTTATCAATATCCCTAAGAGTTTCTTCTGTTATTTTTTGCATACGTGCTTCTGTATAACGCATAGCAGCAGGACTATCACCATCAACAGAACCAAAGTTACCTTGTCCA
>MENE01000165.1:26095-28155 GCA_001769005.1 Bacteroidetes bacterium GWA2_31_9b
CCTACAATTCTGGCCGACTTTTTATATGCTTTGTTTGAAGCTACGCCTAATTCTGACATTCCAAACAAAACTCTACGATGAACAGGTTTTAAACCATCTCTAACATCTGGTAATGCTCTAGAAACAATAACCGACATTGAATAATCAATGTAGGCTGTTTTCATCTCCTCTTCAATATTTACTCTAATTATTCTTTCGCCTTCTATCATATTTTAAACTTTAATATTTCATCCTAATTAAAAATTCTTACAAAATTAAGAAAATAGGCATATAAAAACGAATAAAATTAATATAAGAAATATGTTTTATTAACATGTTTTTGTTTATAACAACAGCCTGATTTAATTAATACTTTCAATCATTATCAACAATCTTGAACAAGTTGAAAATTTATTTGTTTTATGATGTGGAAAAATATATTAACTTGTATCGTATATAAACTAATTATTATCGTATTTATTTTTTAATTTTATGAATTGATAACTATTTTTGCAAAAGTTAAAAACCATTAAATTATTTTGATATTATATATTATATGGATGCTAAATTTTCACAAAGAATAAAAGATGTATTAACGTTTAGTAAAGAAGAAGCTATTCGGTTAGGCAATGCATATATTGGAACAGAGCACTTGTTTTTAGGAATATTACGCGAAGGTGAAGGTTTAGCAATTAATATTCTTGAGGGCCTGAAAATTGATATGTTAAATTTGAAAACAACTATCGAACGAAGAATTCGTTCTGAAGAAAATTTCAAATTACCTGATTCTGATAATATACCTTTATTTAAAACTGCGGAACGCGCTTTAAAACTTGTTTATCTTGAAGCAAAATCGTTTAACAGTTCTACAATTAATACAGGGCACTTATTATTAGCAATTCTTAAAGATGAGAATAGCCTTGTAACACAAATTCTAGAAGAAAATCATATTGATTATCATGCAATTCGATCAGAAATGGAAAATCAACAACCAGAAGCAAAAGCTGATTATGAAGATGAAGAAAATGATATTCCTTTTGGAGGTAGCAAAAACCCTACACAACAAGGAACAAAATCAAAATCTGATACTCCTGTTTTAGATAATTTTGGTATTGATTTAACAAAAGCAGCTGAAGATAATGCCCTAGATCCCATAGTTGGTAGAGAAAAAGAAATTGAACGATTAGCTCAAATACTAAGTAGAAGAAAAAAGAATAATCCTGTTTTAATTGGTGAACCTGGTGTTGGTAAATCTGCAATTGTTGAAGGATTAGCGTTAAGAATTGTTCAACGCAAAGTATCCAGAGTTCTTTTCGATAAAAGGGTAATTACATTAGACCTTGCATCAATTGTAGCAGGTACAAAATACAGAGGACAATTTGAAGAAAGAATGAAAGCAATACTTAATGAGCTTTCAAAATCTACTAATGTTATTTTATTTATTGATGAAATTCATACAATTGTTGGAGCAGGTGGCGCTACAGGATCTCTTGATGCTGCAAATATGTTAAAACCTGCTTTAGCCAGAGGAGAAATTCAATGTATTGGAGCAACAACACTTGATGAGTATAGGCAACATATTGAAAAAGATGGTGCTTTAGAAAGAAGATTTCAAAAAATAATGGTAGATCCTACATCTCCAGAGGAAACATTAGAAATTCTACATAATATTAAAGCTCGTTATGAGGATCATCACAATGTTAATTATACAGAAGAAGCTCTTGATGCTTGTGTTAAATTAACTATGCGTTATATCAGTGATAGAAATTTACCTGATAAAGCTATTGATGCACTTGATGAATCAGGTTCAAGAGTTCATATTACAAATATTGTTGTTCCTAAGAAAATAATTGAGCTTGAAAAACAAATTGAAATTGTTCGAAATGAAAAAATAAATGCCGTTAAAAATCAAAATTTTGAGTCGGCAGCTAACTTTAGAGATAGCGAGAAAAAATTTATTGATACCCTTGATAAAGAAAAAGAAGATTGGGAAAAAGAATTAATTAAAAACAGAGAAACTGTAACTGACGAAGAAGTTGCAGAAGTAGTAGCTATGATGACCGGAGTGCCTGTTAAACGAA
>MENE01000166.1:0-3686 GCA_001769005.1 Bacteroidetes bacterium GWA2_31_9b
CGCCATCACCACCTGTTGAAACAAAATATACAGGACGTTCCCAGTTGTTGTTTGCTAATAAATCGAGAATCATTAACTCAGCTTTCATAATTCTTTTTTGGCTTAAAGTAAAACGAATCTCAGGAACGATTTGATCTGCATCTTTTTGTTTTACTAGTCCAGAAGAAAGTACTTTTGCTTTATCTACCGGAAGAATAAGTTTGTTTGTGGGTAAATAATCAATCCACTCATCAACCCCAACTTGTAATTTAGTTCTTTGATCATCATCAGCAACAAAATCTATAACTTTTTTAATATCAACATAGTCTTTAATTCTATCGTTAATATAAATTACATCGCGAACACCGTTAATATATTGTTCATGCTCAAGTCCAAAAGGTACTGGTTCTGAATTATAAGCCTTACGTTTCATCTGATCAATATACCAGTCGGTATTTAACAATGATAAATTTACAACACGAACGTCAGTTCTGATTCCTTCTACTTCCTGGGCATACCACAAAGGGAATGTATCATTATCACCATTTGTAAATAATATGGCATTTGGAGCACACGAGTTTAAGTAATTTGTTGCATAATCAAGAGCTATATATCTGTTCGAACGGTCATGATCGTCCCAGTTTTCTTTTGCCATGACACCAGGAACAAGTACTAAACAAATTCCTGTTGCAAGACCTGCGCTTATTACAGTATTTATTTTCTTCTGGAAGAAATTAAAAATGGATAACAATCCTAATCCAATCCAAATTGAAAAGGCATAAAACGAACCGGCATAAGCATAATCTCGTTCACGAGGCTGTAAAGGATACTGATTCAAGTAAACAACTATTGCCAATCCTGTTAAAATAAATAAAAGAAATACAACAATAAAATCGTTAAAGTGTCGACGCAACTGGAAATAAAAACCTGCAAGACCAAGAAGAAATGGGAGCATAAAATAAACATTTCTCGATTTGTGATTTTTTAAACCTTCTGGCAAATTATCTTGCGGACCAACCAGTTTAGAGTCAATAGCATTTATACCTGTTATCCAGTTTCCATTTAGCATTTCACCGTGACTCTGAATATCGTTCTGGCGACCTGAGAAATTCCACATAAAATATCGAAGGTACATGTGTCCAATCTGATAATTGAAAAAGAATCTCAGATTTTCACCAAAGCTTGGTAATACAAGCACTTCAGGCTCTCCATTATATCCGGTAGTACTTA
Organism: Bacteroidetes bacterium GWA2_31_9b; assembly: GCA_001769005.1. Classification (GTDB taxonomy): domain Bacteria; phylum Bacteroidota; class Bacteroidia; order Bacteroidales; family UBA12077; genus UBA12077. The sequence continues at coordinate 1,210 of MENE01000166.1, forward strand.
TTTTTTTACCCTTAATATTCGCCCATTTATTATATTCATTGATATGATCTTCTTTTGGACTATACATTCTTGGAAATAATGTTGTAAATCTTGGATCGTAAATATATTTTGAATTTAACGAATAAGATTTTATGTATTTTCCATCTTTTTGTCTGTAAGTATAAGGCTCTTTGCTGTCAACTACCGGAGCACTAAAATATTGACCTTTAACAAGAGGGCGATCACCATATTGTTCGCGGTTTAAATAATGAAGCAAATTAAAAACTGTTTCAGGATTATTTTCATCCATAGGAGTGTCGGCTAACGAACGAATAACAATCATAGTAAAACTTGAGTAGCCAATTAGAATTACTGTAAAAGCTAAAAGAATAGTGTTTAGAATAACCTTCTTCTTTTTATTTGTATAGTAAATACCCCAGATTACAAAACCGATTAAAAGAGCGATATAAAAAAAGCTACCTGAGTTAAAAGGCAATCCGAAACCATTTACAAACATAAGCTCAAACCATGTTGCCACAGTTATAACTCCAGGAATAATCAAATACATAATTGTGCCTAAAATCACCAATGATAATAGGAATGCAGCTATTACACCTTTTCGGGTAACAGTGTATTTTTTGAAATAATAAACAAAAACAATTGCAGGAATTGCCAATAGATTTAATAGGTGAACACCTATTGATAAACCCATTAAGTAAGCTATAAGAATTAACCAACGATTTGCATATTTTTCGTTAGCAACATTTTCCCATTTTAAAATTGCCCAAAATACAAAAGCAGTAAATAATGATGAAAGGGCGTATACTTCGCCTTCAACTGCAGAAAACCAGAATGTATCAGAAAAAGTGTAAGCTAATGACCCAACTAAACCACTACCAATAACAGCAATAGCCTGACCAGTAGTAATTTCTGAGGTTGCTGAAACTAATCTTTTTGCCAGATGTGTTATTGTCCAATATAAAAATAAAATAGTAAATGAACTTGCAAGAGCCGACATTGCGTTTACCATTTTGGCAACCTGAGTAACATCAGAAGCAAACATAGAAAAAAACCGGGCCAGAATCATAAAAATTGGTGCTCCGGGAGGATGGCCAACTTCAAGTTTAAACGCTGTAGCTATAAATTCACCACAATCCCAAAAACTTGTTGTAGGTTCAATAGTTAAAAGATATACTGTTGATGCTATCAGGAATACTATCCAGCCTGTTATCTGGTCGATTAGATTAAATTTTTTCATCGATACGGGTATTTATTTTTATTTTAAAATTCAAAACTAAATTAATTTATTGTAATAATGGAAATTCGTTAAAAATATTACATTTGAACAAAATAGACATTTTTACTAATTTGGTTCGAAAATAATTAATTTAGCCAAATTCTGAAAAAAAATTAAAATATAAAAGAAATTTATACCAGATGATTATGGAATCAAAAAACTGGAAAGGACGAAAGGATATTGTTTATAGTACAAATCCTGATTTTAAATACGATGTTAACGATAACAATCAAGAACAGGAGACATTACCTCCATCTAAACAGAAATTAAAAGTTTATATGGATGTTAAAGCTCGTAAAAAAGGAAGACAAGCTACACTTATTAATGGTTTTATTGGAACGGAAGAAGATTTGAAAGATTTGGCAAAACTGATAAAAACAAAATGTGCAGTTGGTGGTTCTATTAAAGATAACGAGATTATTATTCAAGGTGATTTTAGAGATAAAATTGTTGAAATACTCTCAGCAAAGGGTTATAAAGCTATTAAATTATAAATTTATACAATGAAGTTTATTCATTCTGTTTTTATTTTTCTCATTTTTTCTTCTCCGCTTTTAGCTCAGGATACAATTAAGGTTATGCATTATAATTTATTGTATTATGGTAAAAATGTTTACGATTGTACAAGTATAACAAATTCAATAAATGCTAAAAATGAATACTTAAAAACAATAATAAAGTTTGTTAAACCCGATATTTTTACTGTGAATGAACTGGATGGAGAGGATGCATATCCAATTAACGATGATGCTACATATTTGCTTGACAATGCTTTAAATATTGATGGAGTTACACGTTATAAAAGAACTGATTTTCCTGAAGTTTATCTTGCAAATACCGTTTTTTATAATTCGAATAAATTAACACTTAAGAAACACGAACCGTTAATTTTTACCATATCATCGCAAAAAATATTTAATGTTTATACTTTTTATTATAATTCACCCGATTTATCTACAAGTTACGATACTGTTTTTATTACATGTATGGTAGCCCACTTAAAAGCTGGTAGTTATGACGAAAATATTCAGGAAAGAACTACAGAAGCTGGATATGTAATGAACTATTTTACAAATTTAGGACAACGTGGGAATTACCTTTTTATGGGAGATTTAAACTTATATACATCAACAGAAGGAGCATTTCAAACTCTAATAAATCCTACAAATCCACTCTATAAATTTTATGATCCTGCAAACCA
>MENE01000166.1:3766-3995 GCA_001769005.1 Bacteroidetes bacterium GWA2_31_9b
TTCCTATAATAGTTCATTCAACACGTCAAGTAATACAAGTGTTCCAATTGATGTTGCTTTAGCTCTTTATAAAATGTCAGATCATTTACCTGTATATCTTGAATTAGAAATTGATCAGACACCAGCTTTAGGAACAATGATTAATTCCAAAACAAATGATCAGGTTATAAAATGGAGCGTTATTAATCCTGCATATGATAATTTAAATCTATCAATAGATTTAATAAAT
>MENE01000166.1:4015-4595 GCA_001769005.1 Bacteroidetes bacterium GWA2_31_9b
GCTTATTTCAACAGAAGGTAAAATTATGAATCAATGGATAATTAATTCTTTTTCAACCCAATTTGAAACACAATTACCGATAGGTAGTATTTCTAAAGGAGTATATTTGATAAGAATATCTTCAATAAATTTTGTACAAAGTAAAACCATAGTAATTCAATAATGTATCTATTAAAAAAAACATGTAAAAATTTACTTTTTTTACTGTTCATGTTATACTGCTCAGGATTAAAAGCTCAGTATTTTTCAACAGGTCAAGATCCAACTTCTGTTAAATGGAAACAAATTAATACTGATAATTTTCAGATAATCTTTGCACATGAACTTAGTCAAAAAGCACAAAATATTGCAAATATTCTTGACTATTATTATTCAATAGCAGGAATTTCCTTAAATCAAAATCCTAAAAAGATCTCAGTTATTCTTCATAATCAAACTGTTCAGTCAAATGGTTATGTTGCTTGGGCACCAAAACGTATGGAGCTTTATGTAACACCTCCACAAGATATGTTGCCCGACGAGTGGTTAGAACACTTATGTGTTCACGAGCTTCGGCATGTTATTCAGCTTGATAAACTTA
>MENE01000166.1:4613-22209 GCA_001769005.1 Bacteroidetes bacterium GWA2_31_9b
TGGAAACTATGGAAGAGGTAGATCACCATCATTTATTAAAAATATAAAAACACATTTGTTGAGCGACGAGAAAAAGTACACTTTTGATCAATCACTCTTCGGCTCGTATAATAGATATATTCCTAATCATTACGAATTTGGATATTTGTTAACAGCTTATGCAAGAACAAAATACAATAGTAATGCATGGAGTTTAGTCGAAAATCATGTAGCAAAAAATTCCTTTACTCTTTTACCAACTCCTTTTATTTTTTCAAGAGGGATGAAGAAAAATTTGGGAAAAAATCAAAAAGCATTTTATAACGAAACAATAAATTATCTTGATAGTGTATGGACATCTGAAGATTTTTCTCAAAAAAATGTTAGTCCAAAATACTTTCAGAATTATACCATTAAAGATTATGAGAATTATAAAAATCCAATATCTATTGATGATAGTAATGTAATAGCATTAAAAACAGGATTATCTCATATTCCTCAATTTGTAAAAATTAATTCAGAGCAAGAAAATATTCTATTTGTACCAGGAACCTTAATTTCGGACGATTATTCATTTTCAAAAAATTTTATTGTATGGGCTGAGTACAAAATTGATAAACGATGGCAAAATCGAGAATTTACTTCTATTAAAATGTATAATATTATTTCTCAAAAGGAAAGGGTAACAGTAAATAAAGGAAGATATTTTAGTCCCGATATTTCTGATGATGCAAATAAAATTGTGGTTATTGAAATTACTCCAGAAAATGAATACTTTCTTACAATAATCAGTTCTTTTAATGGAAAAGTTATTAAAAGGATTCCTTCACAAAACTTTATTCAGCGACCCAAATGGTCAGAAGACGAAAAAAGTGTTTTCGTAATTGAAAATACAATTTCAGGTGAACGGATTTCAAATTATAATCTAGAAAATGGATTATGGGAGACTATTTATAGTGCTGGGAATAGAAATATTCAAAGAATCATACCTTTTAATCAAAATGTTTTTTATTTATCAGATGAAAATGGACAAAATCAAATTAATTATTTTGATATATCTGTTAATAAAAGCTACCAAATATCATCATCACGAGATGGTATTTTAGATTTTTGTATTAATCCTAATGGAAATATTTTATTTGCAAGCGAACACACATCGCAAGGAGCTCGAATTGCAACAATACCTACTGAACGCGGAGCCTGGCTTCAATTATCTGACATAGAAAAAAGAAACCCAATTTTTACAGAAGAATTATCAATACAGGAAAAATTTATAATTGATGAAAAAATAATACCACAAAATCAATATAAAATCGAATCATACTCAAAGATTGCAAACTTGTTTAATTTTCATAGCTGGATGCCATTTTATTTTGATTTTGAAGAAACACAAATAAATTCAGTTTTGTCAAACCCCAATGAAATAACAAACAATATATCGCCAGGAATAATGCTTTTATCACAAAATAAATTAAGTACTGCAAAAACGATATTGAGTTACGCATATAAAAATGATCACCATTTTTTATCTACTTCATTTACATATAAAGGATTTTACCCGGTATTTATATTTGGAATAAATTATGGTGATTTAAATACATATTTTGCACCTAACGAAACAGATTGGCATCCAAAGCAAGATTACAATGCCATTACATATAATTTAGATATATATATACCGATTAGTTTTACTGAAGGTAAAATGCAAGGGGGAATTATTCCCCGAATAAATATTGATTACTCAAATAAATATTACTACAACTATATTGAAGATTATTATATAAAAGGAAATGAGTTTGTTCAGTCTGAACTAATTTTTTATTTTCAGGAAAAAATGGCAATACGTGATTTGCAACCAAAATATGGAGCTGTTCTTGATATAAATCTTTTTAATACTCCATTTGAAAAGGAATTATTTGGATATATGTCAAATATTGAAGTCAAAACATATTTTCCCGGAATAATGTCGAATCATGGATTTAAGTTAAATTTTGGATATCAGGTTCAAAAACCAGTATTGTATCTTTTTAATAGTAATCTTTCTTTTCCGAGAGGAATAGAAAAATTTACAACTGAAAAACTAACATGTTTATATATCGATTATTTGTTTCCAATAGCATATCCTGATTGGAGTATTGGGCCTTTGATGTTTATAAAAAGAATTAAGGGAGATTTATTTTTCGATTATGCATCAAGCTCATATCGTATTTTAAATGAAAGTGAAGATAAAGTTATTTGGGCAAAAACAAACTTGTCAAGTTTTGGAGTTGAATTAACGGCAGACTTTCATTTATTAAGAATGGAATTTCCATTTAACTCAGGAGTACGAATTGGATATAGCCCATTTACTTCCGACATATTTTATCAAGTAATATTTGGAATAGATTTATTTAACAATTAAAAAGGTAACACTATAATATATTATATTTCTTCATTTAAGTTGAAAAACATTATTGTAGTTTTAAGAATAATCGATGTATATTTGAAAAGATATAAAAAAGTTACTAATAATTTTTTTTTATATTTGTCGTTTAATTGATAAAGTATAAAAATTTAAATAAATTCAGAATAATGGCAAAATATAACGAAACTGATACAACAAATGCTATAAATCTTATTGGTTTAGGCACAGATATTAAAGGTGATATCAATTCAAATGGAGATATTCGTATTGATGGTTCATTAATAGGAAACCTTACAACTACAGGAAAACTTGTTATTGGCGAAACGGGAAAGATTAATGGTGAAATAATCTGTAAAAACTCTGAAGTTTTAGGTGAAATTAAAGGAAAAATAAAAGTAAACGAATTACTTTCTCTTAAAGCAACATCAAAGATTTATGGTGATATAGTAACTAAAAAATTAGCAATAGAACCTGGTTCAAAATTTACAGGAAACTGCAATATGGGAGAAGAATCAATATCAAATGTTAAAATTGAAAGCCCCATTGGAATAAAAGAATAAAAATAAATTAAAGATATTGCCAAGCTGATCTGCTTGGCTTTTCATTTTCAAAACGTATATTATCTCCGATTTCAACAATATAATAACCTTTTATATGCAGGCTTTCAGTAAGTTTCTTATTAAGAGTATCATTTATACTATACTTATATCTATTGTTTCGTTTATTCTTTTCCAAAGTGTTTTAAAGAATTATTATTTTCCGTTATTTTGGTTTTTATTATTTTTTATAGCAATTCTAACCACTACTTTTCATTTATATCTAATTCGCTTAAGTGAAAAAGAATTTTCAAAATTTTCAAGCAATTTTATTTTAATCAGCGGAATTAAAATGATGATATATCTTGTTTTTATTATTAGCTATTCTTTTTTAAATCCAAAACAAGCAGTTACTTTCCTAATATCATTTCTTATTTTATATTTTCTTTATACTTTTTTTGAAGTGATTATGTTAATTGCTTTTTATAAAAATCAAAAAAAATAATCTCCTCTTTTTCATTTAAGTCACTTTTATCATTTGGATTTTAATATTTCTCGTATACATTTGTCAACAATTAAAATGAAATATAATTGTTTGGGTAAAAGACTTATTCTTAAAAATTTGAAATTAATTTCAAATAGGTTTTAATATTCTAGAGAGTCAATTTATTATTATTTAATTATTTATTAGCTTTGTAATTCAATTTTATACAAGTATAAAAAGACCTTAAAATATGGAAAATAAATTACAGGAATTAACCCAGAAGCTTTATAACGAAGGTGTTGAAAAAGCAAATCAGGAAGCAGATAAAATATTGGCTGATGCTAAAGCAGAAGCTTTAAAAATAATGCAAAATGCCGAAAAAGAAGCTAAAACCATTGTTACTAAAGCTGAACAAAGAGCAAACGAAATCCAGAAAATTACAACATCAGAAATTCAACTTGCTGCAAAACAAGCTTTACGTAATGTAAAACAGCAAGTAACTGAACTTATTGTTAGTAAAGTTATTGAAGATCCTGTTAAAAAATCATTTGACGATAATAAGTTAGTTAAAGAAATAATTGAAACAGCAGTTAAAAACTGGAATCCACAAAAACACGAAACAATTGATCTTTCTATATTATTACCAGCAAAACTTGAAAAAGAATTTACAGAATATTTTAAAGAAAAATCAGCAAAAGAATTAAATGCAAATCTTGAGCTAACATTTAGTGAATCTGTTAAAGGTGGATTTAAAATTGGACCAGCAGATGGTTCATATAAAATTAGTTTTACTGAAGAAGATTTCGAGAATTTCTTCAAAAGCTTTTTACGCGCCAAAACTATTGAATTGTTATATCAGGGAGAATAAGTATGTTTCGGAATTACTACCATTATTTTATTGCTGGGCTTACTGAAATATTTTTCAATGAATCGGGAATTAATTTTGGAATGCCCCAATTTAAAAAACTTCTGGAAGAACAAATAAAACCAGATGATTACAAACTGGTTAAACTACTTTTTCTACCTTACGACAACGAAAACCTTCTTCATTTTTTAAATGAAGAATACGATAAATTTAATCCACTCGGAAATTATTTACAATCAGATTTCGAAATAGAATTTTCTAAAGAAAGAAAAAACATCCTTCCTTTATATATGTACAAGTTTTATGATGTATATAAGAATGAAGAAGAAACTCCAAAAATTGAGAAAAGCTGGGAAAACGTTTTAACAGAAATGTATTATGAATATGTTTTAACTACAAAAAACAAATTCTTAAAACAATGGTTTGAATACAATCAAAATATTAAAAATATTTTAACCGGAATAAACTGTCGAAAGTTCAATTTTAATCCCGAAAAACATCTTATAAGTAAGAATTTTATTACAGAATCAATTATTACAAACAAATCAAAGGATTTCGGTTTGGATTCAGATTTTCCGATTGTTACATCACTTTTGAATATTTCTGAAAAGGAAAATTTCTTAGCAAGTGAAAGAGAAATTGATTTACTTCGATGGAGTAAAATTGATGAACTTACATTATTTGAATATTTTACTATAGACAAAGTACTAGCATATACAATAAAGCTAGATATAGCTTATCGTTGGCTAGCTCTCGATGAAGAAAAAGGAAGAATAATATTTAAACAAATTATTAAAGATATTAAGTCAGGTTTTGAATTTACCAAAGAATTTGCATTAAATGGACAAAACAAATAATATGACAGCAGGAAAAGTAGCAGGTATCATTGCCAACCTTGTATTTGTTGAGGTTGATGGTCCTGTTCATCAAAACGAAATATGCTATATCAATTTATCAGGAACGATGTTGATGGCAGAAGTTATTAAAGTTATGGGTACTCAGGCTTATGTTCAGGTATTCGAAAGTACTCGTGGACTTAAAGTTAACGATACAGTTGAGTTTACAGGACACATGCTTGAAGTAACACTAGGTCCAGGAATCCTTTCAAAAAACTTTGATGGATTGCAAAACGACCTTGATAAAATGGAAGGTGTATTTCTTAAACGTGGAGAACACACAAATCCCCTCGAAGATGATAAACTTTGGGCTTTTAAACCAATTGCAAAACCAGGAGAATCAGTTATAGCAGGTTCATGGCTTGGTGAAGTTAAGGAAAACTGGATGCCCCATAAAATTATGGTTCCTTTTAAGTTAGAAGGAAAATTTACAGTTAAAAGTATTGTTAAAGAAGGTGAATACAAGATTAATGATACTATAGCGGTAATTACCGATTCAAAGGGTAAAGAAATAAATGTTACAATGGTTCAGAAATGGCCGGTTAAACTTCCTATAAAAGCGTATAAGGAAAAACCTCGTCCATTTAAATTACTCGAAACAGGAGTTCGTGTAATTGATACACTTAATCCAATTGCAGAAGGTGGAACAGGATTTATTCCTGGTCCATTTGGTACAGGAAAAACAGTTCTTCAACATTCTTTATCGAAACAAGCTGATGCAGACATGATTATTGTTGCAGCTTGCGGTGAACGGGCGAATGAGGTTGTTGAAATTTTTAGTGAATTTCCTGAATTAGACGATCCACGTACAGGCAGAAAATTAATGGAAAGAACAACGATTATTGCAAACACATCAAATATGCCTGTTGCGGCACGTGAAGCTTCCGTTTATACAGCAATGACTCTTGCCGAATATTATCGTGCAATGGGATTAAAAGTATTAATGCTTGCCGATTCTACTTCACGTTGGGCTCAGGCTCTTCGCGAAATGTCGAACAGAATGGAAGAATTACCCGGTCAGGATGCTTTTCCTATGGACTTGCCGGCAATTATTTCTAACTTTTATTCACGCGCAGGATTTGTTTACTTAAATAATGGGGAATCAGGTTCAATTACTTTTATTGGTACTGTATCTCCTGCAGGTGGAAACTTAAAAGAGCCTGTTACAGAATCAACCAAAAAAGCAGCTCGTTGTTTTTATGCTTTATCTCAACAACGCGCCGACAGCAAACGCTATCCAGCGATTGATCCTCTTGATAGTTATTCAAAATATGCAGAATATCCGGAAGTAGAAGAGTATTTTATAAAAAACATGGAGCCCGAATGGCCTGCAAAAATAAGAGTTGCAAGAGATATACTTATTCGCGGACGTGAAGTTGCCGAACAAATTAATATTTTGGGTGATGATGGTGTTCCAATTGATTATCATGAAAAATTCTGGAAAGCCGAAGTAATCGACTTTATTATTCTTCAACAAGATGCATTCGATAAAATTGATTGTTCAACATCACTTGAACGCCAAAGATACATGCTTACAAGTGTTTTAAATATTTACAATACTAAATTCTCTTTCGAAACATTTGAAGAAGTTGCTACTTTCTTTAAAAGAATCATCAATCAAATGAGACAAATTAATTATTCAGAGTTTAATTCTGAAAAATACATTCAAAACGAGAAAGAACTGGTTACAATTATTGACGAAAGAAAAATTGCATAATGGAAACAAAAGCATTTCAAAAAATTTATACAAAACTAAGTCAGATAACAAAAGCTACCTGCTCATTAAAAGCTTCAAACATTGGTTATGAAGAAATGGCTTTTGTTCATGGCCGTTTAGCACAAGTTGTGAAAATTATTGGTGATAATGTTACACTTCAGATTTTTTCAGGTACTGAAGGTATTCCGACGAATGCAGAAGTAATATTTTTAGGACGACCACCGGTATTGAAAGTTAGTGAGGAATTATCGGGAAGGTTTTTTAATGCATATGGTGAACCAATTGATGGCGGACCTGAAGTAGATGGTGAAGAACGCCAGATTGGTGGCCCATCAGTAAATCCAGTTCGAAGAAAACAGCCATCAGAATTTATTCCTACAGGTATTGCTGGTATTGACTTAAACAACGCACTTGTTACCGGACAAAAAATTCCATTTTTTGCCGACCCTGATCAACCTTACAACCAGGTAATGGCTATGGTTGCTCTTCGTGCCGATGCCGATAAAATTATTCTCGGTGGTATGGGATTAACAAATGATGATTACTTGTACTATAAAAATGTATTTGAAAATGCTGGTGCTTTAGATCGTATTATCAGCTTTGTAAATACAACCGAGAACCCACCTGTAGAACGACTTCTTGTACCCGACATGGCACTTACAGCTGCTGAATATTTTGCAGTTGATAAAAACCAGAAGGTTCTTGTATTATTAACTGATATGACCTTATATGCTGATGCGTTAAGTATAGTATCGAACCGTATGGATCAGATTCCTTCGAAAGATAGTATGCCAGGTTCTTTATACAGTGATTTAGCAAAAATTTACGAAAAAGCAGTTCAGTTCCCCGATGGCGGATCAATAACAATTATTGCTGTTACTTCACTTTCCGGAGGCGATATTACTCATGCTATTCCTGATAATACAGGTTATATTACCGAAGGTCAGTTGTTCTTGCGTAAAGACACCGATATAGGTAAAGTTATTGTTGACCCATTCCGAAGTTTATCTCGATTAAAACAATTGGTAATTGGTAAAAAAACACGGGCAGATCATCCACAGGTTATGAATGCTGCAATTCGTTTATATGCAGATGCTGCAAATGCAAAAACCAAACTTGAAAATGGTTTCGATTTAACCGATTATGATGACCGTACGCTGCAATTTGCCAAAGATTATTCTGAAAAATTATTAGCAATTGATGTAAATATTGAAGTAGACTCTATGTTAACTACTTGTTGGGATTTATTTGACAAGTATTTTAAACCTGCAGAAGTTGGTATAAAACAAGAATTTGTTGACAAATACTGGCCTAAGAATTAATTCGGAGTTTAAAGCTCAGAATTTATTTTTCTTAAAACTGAAATGAAGAAAAAATGGCGATAAAATTTCAATATAATAAAACAGCATTACAACAGCTAAATAAACAGCTTAAGGTAAGATTACGTGCTTTACCAACATTACAAAGCAAAGAGGCTGCCTTACGTATGGAAGTAAAACGTGCGAAAGATCAATCAGAAGATTTACTTCATAAGCTAAATGCACGAATGAACGAATACGAAGCAATGGTTCGTTTATGGGGTGAATTTGACACTAGCTTGATTGCCGTTAAAGATGTTCAGATGTCTTCCAAAAAAATAGCTGGAGTAAAAATTCCAATATTTGACAATGTATTATTTGAAATAAAAGAATTTAGCCTTTTTAATAAACCAAGTTGGTTTCTTAATGGAATACAGATTATAGAATCTCTCGTTAAAATATCACTTGAAAGTGAATTCTTTTTACGAAAAATGCAATTACTTGATTATGCTCGTAGAAAAACAACTCAAAAAGTAAACTTATACGAAAAGGTTCAGATTCCCGGATATGAAGAGGCTATATCGAAAATTAAACGATTTCTTGAAGACGAAGAAAACCTTTCGAAATCATCTCAAAAAATTGTAAAAACAAGACAACAACAAAGGGAGGTAGCATAATGATTACTCCAATGATTAAATATTCATTCCTGATTTATCATAAAGAATACCTTCAATTTCTTGAAGAGCTTCAGAAATTAGGAATGCTTCATATTATTCAAAAAACAAAGGAAATAAACGAACAGATTAAACATTCTCTTCATGAGATAAGCGAATTGAATAAAACTATCAAACTTCTTGAAAAAAGGAATAATATTGAAAATCCTGTTGATTATCATGTAGATGGTTTTGCTGTTCTGGAAAACATTAAAAAGCTTACAGAAGAAATTTCTTTAATCGATTTAGAACAAATTGAATTAAAAAAAGATATTCAAAAAGCAACTCCTTTTGGCGATTTTTCTATTGATACAAAAGAAAAATTTGAAAAAATTAACATACAATTCAGGTTTTTTTCTTGTAACGAAAAGAGATTTAAAGAAGATTGGAAAAACAATTATTATCTCGAAATAATAAGTCAAGGCAGAGGTTCAATATATTTTGTTATTCTTCAACAAGGGAATGAACAAATAACCATTGATGCAGAAGCAATTAAATTGCCTGATGAAACACTCTCAGTACTTGAAAATAAGTTACAGGCAAATAATAAACGAATAGAGGAAATAAACAAAGCATTAGACGAAATATCGATTAGTTATAAGCAAGTTTTACTTCAAACAAAACAACAAATACAGGTAAAAACAGATTATAATCAGGCAATAAACCAAACCGAAAAGCAAGCTGAAGAAAAAGTAATGTTAATTGAAGGTTGGATTCCTAAAGAAAAGATAGATGAACTAGAAGAATTTCTTAAAAACCAAACAGTTGTTTATGTATCAGCCAAACCAACTGGTGATGATAAAGTTCCTATTTTGCTTAAAAATAGCAAGTTCTCAAAACTTTTTGAACCCATAGGTAAACTCTTTGCCTTACCAGCCTATATGGAATTAGATTTAACAGCTTTTTTTGCTCCATTTTTTATGCTGTTTTTTGGATTATGTGTTGGCGACTCAGGTTATGGTTTAGTTTTACTTATTGGTACATTAATATATAGAAGAAAAGCAAAGCCAGATTTAAAACCAATTCTCACTTTAGCAGCATGGTTGGGAGGAGCAACAGTTTTATTGGGTATGCTTACTGGTACATTCTTTGGATTAAGTCTTGGTGAATTAGCTTTATTTAGTTCATACAAAAAATACTTCCTTCAACCCATCGTGATGTTTTATTTGGCCATAGCAGTTGGAATGGTTCAGATTATATTTGGTATGGGCTTAAAGGCTGCAAATCAAATAAAACAAAGAGGTTTTAAATACGGATTATCAACAATAGGTTGGATATTACTTATTTTAACTTTAGCACTATTTGTAGGAGGAGAAAAAGCTGGATTAAATTTAACAGGACTATCAATAGTTAAAATAATACTTTATGTGTTAAGCTTTGGATTAATATTTTTATTTAACAATCCTGATAAAAACATATTTGCAAATCTGGGATTAGGTGTATATGAATCATACAATATGGTTACAGGTATATTTGGAGATATGCTTTCATATATAAGGTTGTTTGCATTAGGTATTTCAGGTTCTATTTTAGGCCTTGTATTTAACTCTATTGCAATACCATTTTTATCGATTAAGTATTTTGGCTGGATTCCGTTTCTTTTATTACTAATTGTAGGACATGGATTGAATATTTTCCTTTCATGTTTAAGCGGGATTGTTCACCCAATGCGTTTAACGTTTGTTGAATTTTATAAAAACGCCGGTTTTAATGGCGGAGGGAAAGAATATAAACCATTTTCAAAATAAAAATAATTAAAAGGAGAATAATTTATGGAAGTTAATTATGCAGTTTTTTTAGCTTACGCAGGAATAGTCTTAATGATAGGCTTGTCTGGTATTGGTAGTTCTATTGGAGTTGTTATGGGTGGGAATGCTTCAATTGGAGCATTAAAAAAAGATCCTGAAAAATTTGGTAATTTTATGATTTTATCTGCATTACCAGGTACTCAAGGATTATATGGATTTGGAGGATATTTCGTTATTGATAAACTATATGGTTTATTAACTCCCACCATGTCAATGTTTACCGGAGTAGCAATTTTAGCAATGGGGATTTTTCTTGGTTTAGTTTGCCTTATTTCAGCAAAACAACAAGCATCAATTGTAGCTAATGGTATTGTAGAAATTGGTAATGGTAACGATGTTTTTGGTAATACACTTATTTTAGCCGTATTCCCTGAATTATATGCTATTATTGCTTTTGCAGCTACTTTCTTAATAAGTACAGGTTTAGCAGCATAATAAGAAACAACTAAAAACTTTTTACGTATGATATGGCAATGCTTTTTATTAAAAGCATTGCCATTTTTTTATTTGTTTTAAATATCATTTCTTCTTATTAATGGTTAAATTTGTATCAATGTAATTTCATTTGCATGAATAAAAGCTATCTGTATAGTATCTGTTTCCTTTTTCTATTCATCTTTATTTCATTCCCTATCTTTGGAAATGAAAAGGTTGAGGAAAAGAACATTGCAGAACAGAATGAGCACCCAAAAGAAACCTTTAATGTTGGGGCATTTATTTTTGACCATATAGCAGATCACTATAGCTGGCACCTTTTTACTTATAAACATAAGCATGTTGCAATTCCACTACCTGTAATTTTATACAGTAAAAACAAGGGGTGGAATATTTTTTTATCATCAAAACTAAATCACGAACATATTTATAATGGATTTACTATTGATATTGATGGAAAATATAAAGGAAAAATTATTGAAGTTAATTCCGAAGGAGCTTTCATTGAACGTCCGTTTGATATCTCATTAACAAAAAATGTTGCATCAATTTTAATCAGTTGTATAATTTTAGTTCTTGTTTTTGTATCGGTTGCAAATACGTATAAAAGAAGAGTTGATATGCCCCCAAAAGGCTTACAATCTCTTTTGGAAATTATAATTATTTTTGTTCGCGATGATATTTCTAAATCAAGTATTGGAGAAAAGAATAGTCATAAATATACCCCATATTTATTAACAATTTTCTTCTTTATATTATTGAACAACTTAATGGGATTAATACCTATTTTCCCAGGAGGAGCAAATATTACCGGAAACATAACTGTAACGTTAACACTGGCTTTATTTACATTTATTATTACAACATTTAGTGGAAATAAAAACTACTGGAAACATATCTTTAATGCACCAGGGATTCCTTGGTGGTTAAAAGCTCCATTACCACTAATTCCTTTAATAGAGTTAGTAAGTATATTTATAAAACCATTTGTATTAATGGTCCGTCTCTTTGCTAACATTTCTGCAGGACATATTATTGGTCTTGGATTTTTCAGTTTAATTTTTATTTTTGGAAACATGAATACTTTTGCAGGTTATGCGGTATCGCCATTAAGTGTAATGTTTACAATTTTTATGTCGGTTTTAGAGCTTCTCGTTGCTTTTATTCAAGCATATGTATTTACTTTTTTATCGGCATTATATTTCAGTATGGCTATTGAAGAACATCATTAACAGGTTTAATTAATAAAATCAAGTATTATGCTAACATTAACAATTATTTTACAAGCAGTTGCAAACGTAGCTATTGCAAAATTAGGAGCAGGTATAGGAGCAGGTATTGCTGCAATAGCTGCAGCTATAGGTATTGGTAGAATCGGTAGCTCTGCTATGGAATCTATTGCCCGTCAACCTGAAGCAGCAGGCGATATTCGTACTAATATGATTGTTGCCGCAGCTCTTATTGAAGGAGTAGCATTCTTTGCAATTGTAGTGTGTTTCCTTATTTTATTTGTTTAAGGATTTATACTTTACAGTGTTGCGGTTGGCGCACTGTAAAGTTTTTTTAAACTTTAATAATTTTAAATTATGGAACTTATAAAACCAGATCTTGGATTATTGATTTGGATGATCGTATCTTTTAGTGTTGTTGTATTTATTCTTATTAAATATGCGTGGAAACCTATATTAAAAGCATTAAAAGATCGCGAGCATACAATTGAAAGACGATTATTGGCTGCAAAGAAAGCAAAAGAAGAATTGGCAAGAATTGAGTTTGGTAACGAAAAAATTACTGCATTAGCCAAGATCGAAAGAGATAACCTTATAAAAGAAGCTAAAGAAATAAAGACTAAAATTATTGAAGAAGCTCGAAATGAAGCTAAAGTTGAAGCTCGAAAAATTATAGAAGAAACACGAAAAAGTGTACAAAAAGAAAAAGAAGAAGCAATAAACGAAATAAAAAACCAAATATCTGAACTTTCGGTTATTATTGCGCAGAAAATTTTAAAGCAAGAGCTTGGAAACAAAGAAACACAAAAGAAACTCATTAGCAAACTTATTGAAGAGATAGATCTTAATTAACCAGTTTTAAGTAAAAAATGTATCACAGCCAAATCAATATCCGATATGCAAAAGCACTTCTTCTTATAGCTAATGAGAAAGGAATACAGGAGAATATTAAAAATGATGCAGAATTTATCCTTTCATCTGTTGATACTTCTGATGATTTTAATCTTTTACTTGAACATCCTGTTATAAAACCATCTGAAAAAATTAAAGCATTTGAAGCTTTATTTAAAGAAAAGATTAATGAGCTTACATTATCTTTTTTAAAATTAATTGTTAAAAATAAGCGTGAAATTTATTTAAAAAACATACTATTTATTTTAATTGATATTTATAAAAAAAATAGTGGAATTGTTCCCGTTTTAATTACTACCGCTTACGAGTTAAGTGTTGATGAAAAAGAAAAGCTGAAACTAAGTATTGAAAAAAATAAAAAGTGTTTGGTAGAATTAACAGAAAAAGTTGATGAGTCAATTATTGGAGGTATGATAATTCAAATTGAAGATAAGGAAATGGATAATAGTGTTGTAAATCAATTACAAAAATTCAAAATAAACCTTATCGAAATCGATTTAAATTCTAAAAAAAAGAAAATTATATAAAATATTGAGTTATGGCAGGAATAAAACCCGGCGAAGTATCGAAAATTTTAAAACTTCAACTCGAAGGATTTACTACAAACTCAGAACTTGAGGAAGTTGGAAGTGTTTTGCAAGTTGGAGACGGTATTGCCCGAATATATGGATTATCCAATGTTCAATCAAATGAACTGATTGAATTTCAAAATGGGATGAAAGGAATAGTACTTAATCTCGAGGAGGATAATGTTGGAGTTGTTCTTTTAGGATCATCACAGAAAATAAAAGAAGGCGATAAAGTAAAACGCACAAAAAAAATAGCATCAATAAAAGTTGGTGAAAGTCTTCTGGGGCGTGTTATTAATACTCTTGGAGAACCAATTGATGGAAAAGGATCAATAAATGGAGATTTGTACGAAATGCCTCTTGAACGTAAAGCACCAGGAGTTATTTTCAGACAACCGGTAAACCAGCCTATACAAACAGGAATAAAAGCAATTGATGCAATGATTCCAATTGGAAGAGGTCAGCGTGAGTTAATTATTGGTGATCGTCAAACAGGAAAAACAGCGATCGCAATTGATACAATCATTAATCAACGTGAGTTCTACGATAAAGGCGAACCCGTTTATTGTATTTATGTTGCTATTGGTCAAAAAGGCTCTACTGTTGCAAATATTGCACAGATTTTAGAAAAGCATGGAGCAATGAATTATACCGTTATTGTTATGGCAACAGCATCCGATCCTGCAGCATTTCAATTTTATGCTCCTTTAGCAGGCGCATGTATTGGCGAATATTTCAGAGATACTGGCCGTGATGCATTAATTATTTACGATGATTTATCAAAACAAGCTGTTGCATATCGAGAAGTTTCTTTATTGCTCCGTCGCCCCCCAGGTCGTGAAGCCTATCCAGGTGATATATTTTATTTACATTCAAGATTACTGGAACGTGCAGCACGAATTATTCAATCCGATGATGTAGCTTCGCAAATGAACGATTTGCCCGAATGTTTAAAAGGAAAAGTTAAAGGAGGAGGCTCCCTTACTGCATTACCAATTATTGAAACTCAGGCAGGCGATGTTTCTGCATATATTCCTACAAATGTAATTTCAATTACCGACGGACAGATATTTCTTGAATCAGATTTATTTAACTCAGGAATTCGTCCGGGAATTAATGTTGGTATTTCTGTTTCACGTGTAGGAGGAAATGCTCAAATAAAATCGATGAAAAAAGTTGCCGGTACACTAAAACTAGATCAGGCTCAGTATCGTGAATTGGAAGCATTCTCTAAATTCGGTTCCGATTTGGATGCTGCTACTATGGCTGTTTTAGATAAAGGTTCAAAGAATGTTGAGATTTTGAAACAAGGACAATATTCTCCTATGTCAGTTGAGAAACAAATTGCAATAATTTATTGTGGTACAAAAGGCTTACTTGAAGAAGTGCCGTTAAATAAAATAAAAGAATTTGAAAAAGATTTTCTTGATACACTTGAAATTGAAAACGAACAATTATTGAGCCAGCTAAAACAAGGAAATTTAAGTGAAGAAATAATGCAAACGCTAGAAAATGCTGCTAAAAGTGTAGCATCTAAATATATTCAACTATAGCATTCTAGGCATAAATGGGAAATTTAAAAGAAATACGTTCGCGGATTACTTCGGTAAAATCAACTCGCCAGATTACAAGTGCAATGAAAATGGTATCAGCAGCTAAGCTTAAAAAAGCTCAGGATGCAGTAATTAATCTGCGCCCATATGCAAATAAACTGATTGTTATTTTACAAAATATATATAGATCAATAGAAGGTGAGGGTGAAAACATTTATTGCAGAAAATCATTGTCTGATGAAAAAATTCTTATCGTTGCAATAACTTCTAATAAGGGTTTATGTGGAGCATTTAATGCAAATGTAATTAAACAGGTTACAACCTTGATTAATGAAAATTATATTGATGATGTTAAAAAAGGAAATGTTTCAATTGTTTCTTTTGGTAAGAAAGGAACAGAATATTTTCATTCAAAAGGGTATAAATTAGCATTTTATAACAACGAAATACTTGATAAGTTAAGCTTTGAAAACGCATTACCATTGATTGAACAAATAATGGGTTTATTTGAGAAAAAATTGGTTGATAAAATCATTTTAGTATACAATAAATTTAAAAATGCAGGAGTACAGGTTTTAACTTCAGAACAGTTTTTACCAATAGAATTATTTATTGATAAAGATAACGAAGATCAAATTTCTGATAATTTTGATTATATTTTTGAGCCCACAAAAGAATATATCGTCCAAGAACTTATACCTAAATCGTTAAGAATAAAACTATATGAATCATTACTTGAATCCTTAGCAGCTGAACATGGTGCAAGGATGACAGCAATGCACAAAGCTACCGATAATGCTAGCGAGATGATTAAAGAGCTTCAATTAAACTACAATAAAGCCCGACAGGCATCTATAACCAACGAAATTCTCGAAATTGTTGGTGGTGCTGAAGCTTTAAGAAAATAAGCAAATTAAAATAAGTTTATATTCAATATAGAAACATGCAATTATAACTCTATAATTCAATTTGTCGAATTCCACATAACAAGTTAGAACGTATTAATTCCGGTAATTAAATAATTCATAAAAAAGGCGATCTTAATCAGATCGCCTTTAAAAAAAAGTTTTTTAATTAATTAATTATATAAACTTCAGTCCATACTTTTGAAACAAGAGAATAAGAAACCCATCCGTATCCTGAAGAAGCCCAAGATGTACCCCAAGAATTCATAACTTTAAAAGCACCTTTTGCATCATCATAACCTACAATTGCATAGCAGTGACCGCCATAGCTTTTACCTTTTGCTGTTGTTTGGATTGCTCCATTTTTTAAATACATAAAGCTGCTATAAACAGGACCAGCAACAATAACAATTTTACCGGCAGCAAGTTGAGTTTTAATTGCTGTTGATGTACGAGTTACTGTAGCGTAAGAGGTAATTTTATAATTTGCAGCTGCAGCTGTTTGCGTTGCATTTGGAAGAAGAGAACAAGATGCATCTGTATATGGCATAAGGTTCCAAACACAAACTCCTTGGGTTTTTAATAAATTTAAACCCGAAGTTACATAAGAACCCGATCCACAATCAGAAGTAGCTTTAATTTGATTATAAACGTATTCTGGACTAAAAATATTTGTGGCGGTACTATATGTTCCACCATTTGCATTTTGATAACTTGTACTTCTACCTGCATAAGTTGTACCCCAGGCTACACATGAACCTTCTCCACCCTGATTTCCAATAGGAGGAGTAACTAAAGTTACAGATGTTGGTAAGGCTTTTAAATTACTTGTAGGAGCTGTTGGAATTTTTGCATATTCTTCAGCAGGAAGAAAATTACATCCTAAACTAAATGGAGCATACTCCTCTGTTTGCAATGAATCAGACATATCCATGTCTTTCTGGCAAGAGTTTACCAATAAGAGCGTTCCTAACACAACTGTAAATAAAATAGTTGTACTAAATAATAATTTTTTCATGTAATGTAAATTTAAGGTTAATATTAGAGTTTAAAACTCTTCAATTAAGAACAATAAATTCAATTTTCAAAAAATTTTGATAAGAAGAAAAACAAACAAAAAAAAATGTTTTTTTATTAATGTTAAGATTTTCAAATAGTAGGAGAGTTGTTTAAAATCATTATAAATTAAAGTTTTATTGATATTCAACTAGAAAAATTTACTACTAAATCACAATATTTTATTGTTAAATACTAAAAGAGATATTTAAAAACAGATTAACTTAAATTAAAATA
>MENE01000166.1:22238-25952 GCA_001769005.1 Bacteroidetes bacterium GWA2_31_9b
ATAACAGATTCTAAAAAAATTGCCCGCTCGTTGGTTGCTTTTGCAAATACCGATGGAGGTAAATTATTGGTTGGTGTTAAGGATAATGGTGCAATTGCAGGTGTTCGTGATGATGAAGAGTTTTACATGGTTCAGGCTGCAGCTCAGCTGTATTGCAAACCACCTATGAATTTTGACTCTAAAATTTGGGAAATTAATGGGAAAACCGTACTTGAAATTACAATAGCGAAGAGCGAAAACAGTATTTATTCTGCCCCTAATAAAGAAGGGAAATGGATGGTTTACATTCGGGTAAACGATCAGAATTTTACTGCAAACAGCATTCTTTTAAAAGTTTGGGAAAAGAAAAAAAGTAAAAGGGGTGTTTTAATTCGATATACCGAGGTTGAAAAATTGCTTTTTGATTATCTTTTGGAGAATAAAACAATTACATTTTCAAAGTTTAAAAAAATGGCAAAAATATCAAAATCCAAAGCCGAAAAAATTCTAATAAACCTTATCGTTCTTGATTTGGTTGATATAATATTTACAGAAAACCAGATTTTTTATAAAGCAAGTGAAAAACTATAATTAACATTTTCAAATACACTGAATTACAAATCAATAAAAATATCACCATTTAAATAATAGGATAAAATAATTTTGTTTTACTAATCGTTTTTATATTTTTAAGCCAGAAAAAATGAAAACTTAACCTTAACTAAAAAAGTTAATTATGATGAAATTAAATTTAATAAAGAAAGTAGCAGTTGGGATAATACTAATTATTGGATTAACAGCTACATTAAATGCACAAACTGTGAACGATGCTTTAGCAGCATTTAATAAAGGTATAGAGTTATCGCAAACAGATAATTTCGATGAGGCAATAACATCTTTTACCAGCGCTATAGAACTTTTTAATCAGACAGAACCTGAAAATGAAACCAAAGCAAAAGCACAAGAACAAATAGTTGTTGTTCAATACAAAAAGGCAAGTGGTATATTAAAAGAAAAAAAATATGATGATTGTATTGCAGCATTTAATAAGTTGGTTGAATATTCAACATCATTTAATAATGAAAAATACCTGAAAAGAGCAAATAGTGCAATACCAAAGATATATTATGCAAAAGGTAAAGATCAGTATGAAGCAAAACAATACGATGAAGCATTAGTATCGTTAAATAAATCTATTGAGCTTGACCCTAACTATGCAATGGCTTATATTAGAAAAGCACAAGTTTTTGATGATAAAAACGATGCCGTTACATTTAAAGAAATTATTGATTTAGCTCTTACAATTTCTATTCAATCAAATGATTTAAAATCGGAAGAAACAGCCAAACAAATAGCTGGAAATTTCTTTATGCGTAGTGGTGCTGAAGCGCTTAAAGCAGAGAAATTCAGCAATGCAGCAGCGTATTTTAATTCAGCTTTAGAATATAAAGAAGGCGATACCGATATTTATTATCAATTGGCTGCAATCTATAATAAGCTATCGAAATGGGATGAAGCTATTGTTGCAGCGAATAAATCAATAGAATTATTTAAAGAACAAGGAACAACAAAAGATGCCCGTATTTATTTTGAATTAGGAAATGCTTATGTTGGAAAAGGAGATAATACTTCGGCTTGTGATGCTTATAAAAAGGCAAACAAAGGAGATTATGCAGCATCGTCAAAATACCAAATTGAACAGGTATTAAAATGCCAATAAATGATAAATAATAATTTTAAAGGGTTGGTTCAAAAACCAACCCTTTTTGTTTTTATCTAAAATCGATTTTAATAGCAAAATCGGCTCTCCAGAAAATTTAACAAGCAAAGTGCAACCGTTGCAAAATGAAGCAAAGAAATGCATTAAAAAGGCTGAAAATTTGATGCCCTGGTATTTATGATTAGAATCTATTAAAATGAAAACAGATTGTTAACTTTTAAAATATTTAATAATAGTAGATATAAAAAAACACCTGAATTTCAGGTGTTTTTTTGTAGGAACAAGAAAGTATTAATCTTTCTTTTGAAAGTCAGTAATATTATTCGATATTTTAAGAATCTTATAAATTTCTCCTTCAGCGTTTCTAATTGGAGTATAAGTTTCAGCAAAAATAAATTGTTTATTTTTAATTTTTACTTTAGTGGTTTCTTTGCGAACCTTTCCGGAGCGCAAGTCTTTCCAGAATTTATCATAATCGGCTTGCTGTAGTTCTGAAAACTCCATATTTCCTGAATGGTGAGTACCAATAACCTCTTGTTTACCAAGACCAATCAAGTTCAGATAGTTATCGTTAACATTCTGAATATAACCTTCTGTATCATATTCGATAACATAACTTGAAATATTAAGTGCTTCGATTAATCCTTCCATTTCAGCACTTTTGCGAGCCGATTCTTCTTGTGTAGCTTGTAATTCTTCCATATTCTGACGAACTTCTTCTTCCTGAGCAGCCATTTCTTCTGCTTGTTGTTGTGAACGTTCAAGAAGTTCAGATGTTCTAATATTTATACGAACAGTAGAAAGAGTTGCAGCAATACTTTCGGCTAGCTTTTCTACAAACTCAATTTCATGTTTTTCAAAAACATTGAACGATGCAACTTCTAAAACACCCAGTACTGTTTCTTCTAATTTAAGAGGAACAATAAGCAAACTATTTGGGTTTGCACCACCCAAACCAGAAGTAATTTCAATATAATCTTGTGGAAGTTGTGTTAAGAAAATTGTTTTCTTTTCAATAGCACAAGTTCCAACAAGTCCCTCGCCTAATTCAATTCTTTTTTGAAGAAATTTACGTCTGTCATATGCAAATGCAGAAAGCATTGATAATTGGATATTCTCTTTATCTTCATCATTTAAAATAAAAATACCACCTTGGTTGGCATTAAGATAAGATACCAAATTCATTATTATTTCAGTAGCTAATACTTCAAGGTTATCGTTATTTAATCGAAGAATATCAGCAAATTTTGCTAATCCTTCATTAGTCCAACGACGTTTTTCATCTTCTACTTTACGTTTTTCTTCTTCTTCTTTTGCTTTAATAAGACTATTTCTCATCTCAATTAGAGACTTTCCGAGAACATCGTCATTGCTTAATAATGCAAATTCGTGACTTAACTCACCTCTTCCAATATGATTAGCAAAATCTACCTTTTGGTTAAGACCATCAATTGAACTATTCAGAGCTTCAGCCATTTCTTCTATTTCATCTCCGGATGTCATTTTAAGCCTCATTTTTTCATCAATATGACCTCTGGAAAGTAAATTCAGTAAATGAGTAATTTTTGTAATAGGATTGGTAATATTTTTACCTATAAAATAGATTACAACAATCATAATCAATATTCCAATAAAACCTACCAATAAAGAAATCCTGAAATTTCGTGTTGCTTTATTCATAATGTTTGAAACGGGAACAGAAATTGCAATTGACCAAGGAGTTTGCGTATTCCCAACAAAAATAGGAGCATAGGAATAATAAGTTTCAACACCCTTTGAATTTTTATTTATATAATTAAAATTTTCTCCAGCTTCAATTTTTCGTAGTATATTAAACTTTTTTACATCATCAGGATAAACATCTTCCATTTTCAGATTTAGAAGTTCAATGTTAGGGTGTCCGGAGATAATGCCTTTGTTTGATATTAAAAAAGCCATGCTTCCTTCAAAAGGATTAATTTTTTCAACAATTTCTTGAAATTGAGTTAATGTTATATCAAATGCGATAACTCCAA
>MENE01000166.1:25973-33459 GCA_001769005.1 Bacteroidetes bacterium GWA2_31_9b
TAGGAGCTTTAAGGCTGGACATTAGTAATGTTTGCTGTTTTGAACTTGTTGCTGCATCAACATATGGTTCAGAAATTGATGGGGTTAAAATGGTTTTTGTTTCTGCATATAATGGGGGATCTCCTGCCATACTCCTGTATTCTATGCTGTTTTTTATAGAACCATTTTCTCTCCAGAATGTATGACAAATACGACCATAGGGTTTGTCGTAGTTTTTATCAATTGCACTTAGTTCCCAGCTATCCCATAGGCCATAAACATTCGGATTGTTCTTAAATACATTTGAGTACATTTTATGTACCATATCTTGCCATTGGTCCTTTGGGAATTCTTTATACATATAAAATGCATCTGTAAGTGTCCTAACCACGGCGAAATCAGCATCTAATTGTGCTTTTATATCTTTTGCTGCTTCCAACACATGTCTGTTTGTAACTTCTGTTGCATCATTATAGGCCATTTTTCGGGCATTTAAACTAATATACCCAATCGCAATGACATATATTATTATGGATGATGAAATGATAAAAAATTGAATTTTTTGCTGGATTTTCAGTTTTAGCTTCATAGCTTTTAATTTTCTGTGTATAGATCGTTTTTTAAAAATGCCGATTATTTAAAATCAGATAACTCATTAGATATTTTTAAAATCTTAAAAACATTTCCATTTTCATCGAATAAAGGAGAATAAATTTCAAAGAAATTATATGTTTTTCCATTAACAATGGCTTTTGTTCTTTCTTTACGAATTTTACCAAGGCGCAAATCGGTCCAGAATTTTGTATATTCTGTTTTTTGAGTATCATCAAATTCCATTTTATCGGAATGGTGAATGCCCAATACTTCTGAACGCTTTAGATTAAGCAAGTTGAGGTAATTATCGTTTACTTTTGTAATATAACCATCGAGATCGTATTCAATAACATAGCTCGATTGATCAAGGGCATTAATCAGACTTTCCATTTCGGACCCTTTTCGTGCTGCTTCTTCCTGAGTAGCCTGAAGCTCTTCCATGTTTTGTCTCATTTCTTCTTCCTGAGCAGCCATTTCCTCTGATTGTTGCTGGAATTTTTCAAGAAGTTCATTTGTTTTTATATTTATTTGAACAGTTGAAAGACTTGATGCAATATTTTGAGCTACTTTTTCGACAAATTCTATCTGGTAATTTTCAAATTTATGAAAAGATGCTATTTCTATTACTCCATAAATATGTTCATCAAGCTTGAGAGGAACAACAAGCAGAGAATCTGGATTTGCATTTCCCAAACCTGATGTAATAGTTATATATTCCTGAGGAATATCAGTCATATAAATAGTTTCTTTCTCTACGGCACATGCACCGACTATTCCATCACCAAGCTCTATAATTTTTTCGAAAAATTTCTTTGTATCATATGCAAAAGCAGAAATAAGTTTTAAATAAACATTGCTTTTATCATCATCGTTTATAATAAATAATCCACCTTGATTAGCATCTATATAGTAAACCAAATTCTTTATAATTTCGTTCGAAAGCTCTTCAAGATTTGTATTATTCTGACGTAAAATATCGGCAAATTTTGCTAATCCCTCATTGGTCCATCTGCGTTTTTCATCATCTGCTTTCCTGAGGCCCTCATCAGTTCGAGCCTTCAAAAGACTATTGCGCATGTTAATTAAAGCTTGTCCAAGTTCATCTTCATCGCTAACCTGATTAAACTGATAATCAAGATTTCCTAATCCAATTTGATTTGCAAAAACAGTTTTTTTATTAAGTTCAGAAATCGAAGTATTAAGTGCATGGAACATTTCTTCAATTTCGTCGCCACTGGTTATGTTCATATTCATTTTTACATTTGTTTGTCCGCGAGCTAAATTTTTAATAAATTCTGTTATATTTTGTATAGGATCTGAAATGTTCTTGGTAACAAAATAAATAACAGAACTTAAAATAATAATCCCAATAATTCCAACCAGAATCGATATCATAAAATTCTGATCAGCCATTGCCATAATTGAATTTATTGGCACCGACAAACCTAAATACCACGAAGTATTTGTTCTTCCTATTTTAATTGGAGCAAATGCAACAAAATATGAATTGTCTTTATTGTCTTTTGTTATAATTGAAAAATGTTTGTTTTTTTCAATGTTTTTAAGCAAATCAAATTTTTCATCCGATTTTAATTTAAATTCTGCAACCTGATTTAATAATTCTGTTTGAGGATGACCTGCAAACTTACCTTCCTGACTTATTAAAAAAGCGTAAGTCCCAGGAAATTGCTCTATACTTATTTTACTAACCATATTCTGAAATTCTTCAAGAATAAGGTCAACACCTATCATTCCATGATATTCGTTGTTAATTAAAACGGGTGAAACAAGACTGGTCATTAACTTAACATCTTCTTCGTTATCAGTATAAACATCGAAATAAATTGGCAGTACTAGCTCCTTGGCATGAGTCTTAATATATGCATATACTACAGGATCACCATTTAAGCTTCGTATATCTTGTTTAAAATGAACAGCACCGTTAATTCTTGAATAAACATTTGCAATTCTTCCTGTTGGTTTATTCCACGATGGGTCAAATTTACTTAACTCCCAACTATCCCATAATTTATAAAAATCTGGATTATCACGAAAAACTTTTTCGTACATACTGTTAAATAATGGATCCCAGGTTGAGCGGGGCATTTGATTGTAAATTGAAAATGCTTTTGAAAGAGTTCGTACTGAAGAAAAATATTCGTTTAAATCGGATTGAATTAAATATGCATTTTTTTCGGCATAAGAATTTACTAATTCTACTGAATTATTATAAGCTGCTCTTTTAGCATTTATACTGATATACCCTATCGCAATTACATATATCGCAACCGACAGGCTTATAAGGTATAACTGCATTTTGTTTTTAATATTGAGCTTAATTTTCATTATAATTCGGTTTTAAATTCAGTATTCAATAATATAAAAAACGATTTAAAAATATTATATAAGATTTATTTTATACAAATGATTTATACTGTTTATTGATTCTTATTTATAGTCAGACATATCAACAGCTAGTAAAAGAATTTTTTCTAATTCGTCATCAATATAAACTGGATTAAAAGATAAAACACAATTCAATAATTTTCCTGATTTTGATTTTAATTGACCAATTTCCTGATGGGTATTTCCAGACATTACATTCTTCCAGATTTTTCTTATTTTATCGCTATCTTTTTCAGTAAAAAATGAATCTATACTTAACCCTTTAATATCATTTAGAGAGTATTCCAGCTTTTGTAATATTAAGCTATTAGCTAAAAGTAAATCGGTACTAAAACTGAATTCGGCTTTTAGTAAAAAATGATCAACAGCTTCGAGTACTCCTTTAAATTCGGATTCTCTTCTTGCAGATTCTTCTTGAGTAGCTTGAAGCTCTTCCATGTTTTGACGCATTTCTTCTTCTTGCGCTGCCATTTCTTCTGATTGCTGTTGCGATTGTTCTAAAAGTTGTGTTGTACGAATATTAATTCGAACTGATTTTAAAGTTGATGCAATACTTTCAGCTACTTTTTCGACAAACTCTACTTCATGATCTTCGAATTTATTAAATGATGCAATTTCAATTACACCCATTATTTCGTTCTCAATAAGTAATGGAACGAGAATAAGGCTGTTTGGGTTTGCGCCTCCTAACCCCGATGTTATTTGAACATAGTTTTGTGGTATTTCTGTAATATGTATAGTTTCTTTTTCAAGAGCACAGGTACCAACAAGGCCTTCACCTATCTGAATATGTTTTTTAAGATATTTTTGACGGTCAAAAGCAAATGCTGATAATAATTCAAGTACTATAACACCTCTTTCCTGATCATTTTTTATAAATAATCCACCTTGATTTGCCCGGATATAATAAACAAGATTTTTAATAATTTCTGTAGACAATATATTTAAGTCATTATTGTTCTGACGTAATATATCAGCAAATTTTGCAAGCCCTTCGTTTGTCCAGCGACGCTTTTCGTCTTCAATTTTACGTTTATCTTCCTCGGTACGAGCTTTTATTAAGCTGTCTCTCATTTCAATTAGTGATTTTCCAAGTACATCTTCGTCACTTAGTAATTCAAAATTTGAATTTAACTCACCTAAGCCAATTTGATTTGCAAATTCAACCTTTTTATTTAACCCAATAATGGATGTATTTAATGCATCTGCCATTTCTTCAATTTCATCTCCTGATTGGAGCTTTACAGTCATCTTCTTATCAATATGACCTTTAGAAAGGAGGTTTAAAAGAGAAGTAATTTTTGAAACAGGGTCTGTAATATTTTTACTAATAATAAATATAATTATGATAAGTAAAAGGATACCAATAAACCCTACAATTATTGAAACAATAAAATTTTTATTTGCTTTGGCCATAATTACTTCAACAGGCACAGATAGTATAATAGACCAAGGAGTATCATTGTTTTTAATAAAAATTGGCACAATAGCTGAATAAAGCTTTTTTCCTGAATTATCAGTATAAATAAAATCAAATGTTTCTCCCTTTTTAATTATTTCTGACAATTTATATTTTGACTCTAATTCAGGATAAATCTCACTTAATGGTTTACTGTGAAACTCTTTGTTAGGGTGTCCTGCAATAAGTCCTCCGTTTGATACCATTATTGCATAGCTACCTTCAAAAGGATGGATTTTGTTAAGATTATTTTGGATTTCTGACAAAGTAATATCCATTGCAACTATACCAACATATTTCCCATTTACCATAATTGGAACATCAAGAGTTGTCATGAGAAATAATTCGGATTTGTTACCTTGAACCTGATCAATATAAGGCTCCCAAATCGACGGATGATAAATGTATTTATATTTTCCATAAATTGGGGGATCTCCATTAAGACTTCGTAATTCATAATTACTTTTAATTTCCCCATCTTCTCGCCAATGAATAATTACAAATCTCCCGGTAGGTTTTGTCCAGGTAGGATCAACAGCACTTAGCTCCCAACTATCCCATAAACTATAAATATCTGGATTTTCTTTAAATACTTCGTAATAAATATCTTTAATATGTTTCTTCCAATCTTCAATAGGAAATTTATTGTAATTTCGATAAGCTTCTGATAATGTTTTAATAACAGCCATATTCGCATCAAAAATTGCTTTTATCTCTAAAGCAGCATTGGCAGCCTGGTTCTTTACAATTTCGGTTTCTTCATTGTATGCCATTTTTCTGGCATTAAAACTTATATACCCAATTGCAATTATGTAGATTATTAATGATGAGGAAATAATAAACAACTGAATTTTTTGATTTATTTTAAGTTTTATTTTCATATCGTTACTCTTTACTTTTTAATAATAAAAAACTTTAAATATGAGAATTTTAGGCTTTTGTAGACAATTTTCTCAACAAAAATTATTTTTTTTACAAACTAATTTTAATCTGGTTGAATTAAAATCAATGAATTAAACTTCTAAACTTACATTTTTTTGTCTAAAAATCAAATTAATGAATATCAAATATTGGTGGTTTTTTAATAAATACGAATAGATTGCTTTTTAAATTCTTTTGAAAACGATTTTGCATCACCTAATATGCTGTTCATTAAATTCCAGAAACCCGGCCCATGATTTTTCTCTACAGTATGACAGAGTTCATGAATAATAATATAATCAATAAGTCTGTCGGGCAGTCTCATTAGGTGAATATTCAAATTGATATTATTAACAGCTGAACAACTACCCCAATTTGTTTTATTATTTTTTACAAAAACTGCTTTATAATTAAAATTCAACTGTTTTGCAAGTTGCCTTGTTCTTTCGGGCAAATATTCTTTAGCTTCGAGTCGTAACGCCCAGTCTAATGATTCCCGAATAAGTTTTTGGATTTCAGGATTTTCTATAGTTGATTTATCGGGATATTTTAAAATAATTGCATCAGTTGTTAATTGAGCAGTGAATTTATCTTTATTGTGGCTTGTTAAATTCAGGGTTCGGCTTCGGGTTTTAAATTCCGAATAATCGTTAAAACGGGTATATTTATCTTCAATTTCTTTTATTCGCGGCAAGTTGGTTTCAATCCATTCTTTACGAGCTTTTATTATACGCTCGGCTTCGGAGTAACTCACAAACAATGGCATATTAACAATTATTCCTTTTATAGGTTGTATTGATATACGAATTGATCTTGAGCGTTTATTTTTTCGGAATTTTACATTTCCAATACCTTCAACATAACAAATTTTATCAGCCATCGGGAGTACAATTATTTATCCAAAAATCTGGATATTTTTCTTATAAGTAAATTCATATCAATTGGTTTTATTATAAAATCATTATAACCAAAATCAATAATATCTTGTTTCTCCTCTTCCATTGTATAGGCAGTTTGAGCAATAATTGGAATTTTATTTCCTTGTGATTTAAGTACTTTAACAGCTTCATTTCCATTTAAAACAGGCATTTGAATATCCATGAGTATTAGATCAAAATCGGGAGTTTCCTGCACCATTTCGAGGACTTCTTTTCCATTCTTAGCCCATGATATATGAACATTTGTTTTTTCTAAAACGGCTTCCAGAAACTTGTAATTAGATGGAGCATCTTCAGCAATCAGAATTTTTTTATTTATCCAATTTCTTTGCTTTAATTCAGATGTTTCTGATGGTATTTCGTCAGATGAATTATCTTTTAAATAAGGAAGTGAAAAATAAAATGAAGAACCTATTCCTGTTTCAGATTCAAACCATATTTTCCCACCTAAAGTTTCAACTAGGCTTTTTGAAATGGTAAGACCTAATCCTGTTCCACTATATTTTCGTGTTGTAGTCTCGTCGGCTTGTCGGAATCTTTCAAATACATATGATTTTGTTTCATTAGGAATACCAATACCGGTATCTTTAACATAACAAATTATATTTTCTTCAGCCAGATTGTATCCAAATTCAATTTTACCAGTTTCTGTAAACTTAAATGCATTATCGAGAATATGCGAAAAAACTTGTTTAAATCGTTTTGGATCTGTTGATAAGATAAAATCTTTATTTTTTATTTCTTTTTTTAGGATTAACTGAACTTTAGTTATTTCTTTATTTTTTTTTGTGTTTTCAAATCGAATCAATAAATCATCAAGAATAGTATTAATATTCGTGTTCATTTTATTTACTGATAGCTGTTCAGCCTCTATTCTCGAAACATCAATTATATCATCTATTATTGCTAATAAATTATTTGCACTGCGTTCAAGTATATTGTAATAATCTTTTTGCTCGTCTTTAGTTATTGTAGGATTTTTAAGAAGTGTTGTAAATCCGATAATAGCATTCATCGGGGTTCTTATTTCGTGTGACATGTTGGTCAAAAATGCTGTTTTTAACCTGTCCGATTCTTCTGCTTTAAGCTTGGCTTCATTTAACTTTTGTTCATATTCTTTTTGATTTGATATATCACGATAAATGACATATCCACCCATCTTAATGCTGTTTATTACAACAGGAGTGGC
>MENE01000166.1:33542-37910 GCA_001769005.1 Bacteroidetes bacterium GWA2_31_9b
TTTATTCGTACTACTTTATTGTTACTTCCAATAAGAACAATAGCTTCAGGAGCGCTTTCAAAAAGTCCTTCGAAAAAAGCATCTTCTTCCACTTTTAATGATTGAACTTTTTTCATTTCCCGAATCATGTTATTGGCCGATTGGGCAAGAGATTTAAATTCGGCAAAATTTATTTTATTTTCATCAATTAACACAAAATCTCGCGATGCTTTCTTGAAAAAATCAAGAAAAGAACTTACATTTTTTTGTGCTTTTCTTGAAATATAAATTGCGAATAAATTTAGAAGAACCAAGAGTATAATCAGAACAGATATAATGATTATCAGATCTTTTTTAATTGATTTATTCAGATCAGAATTTAATTGGTCTAAAGTTTTGTCAATCTCGTCGAGATAAACTCCTGCACCAACCATCCATTCCCATTCTGGAATACCTTTCACAAATGAAATTTTATGAGCAATTTCTAACGAAGTTAATTTTCGCCATGAATAATAAATATATCCACCATTGGGATTTTTAACTGCTTTTCGTTCTTCTTGAATAACCTTAATACCATTAGGATCTTCAAGTTCCCATAGATTTCGGGTCTCTTGTACAACTTTTCCATCTGTAATTAAAGCATCGCCTTTATAAGTGTTTATAAAAACATATCCTTCGGCACCAAACCGAATGTTTGAAATCCATTCAAGAACTTCTTTTTGAACATCTTTGGTGTAATCATCAATATATTCGCCTGTTCCAATATACCAGTTAAAGTGATTTAAACGTTTTACAAAAGAAATTTTCTGTTGCAACAGTTCATTTATTTCAGGTTTTATCCAATAACTATAAGCAAATCCCTCACCATATGTTTTTACAATGGAAATTTCGTCACGCATAACATAATTTCCCATTTCATCTTGTAAATTCAAAAGGTTTTTACCCTCCTTCTCATTTGAAGCTATTGAAAGTTCGTTATATCCATTAAGAGTTCCTATAAAATAATATCCGCGTCCATTGTTAAATCTAATGGGACGCAATACATCTTTAATAAGTTTCTGAATTTCTGCTGCTGATTTCTTGCCTTGATATTCTTTAATA
This sequence comes from Bacteroidetes bacterium GWA2_31_9b, assembly GCA_001769005.1. Classification (GTDB taxonomy): domain Bacteria; phylum Bacteroidota; class Bacteroidia; order Bacteroidales; family UBA12077; genus UBA12077. The sequence goes on from MENE01000166.1 coordinate 34,623, forward strand.
ATATTTTCTGCAATACCAATTGCCTCGTATACCCTTTTTTTTAATAATTCTTTTAATTGTTTATCGGTTTGTTCCCGTCTGAAATTAATATATTCAACAGCATCAAGAGTTTTATTTCTTATCGATTCTTTTTGTGAAATATTATAATCTTGTTCTGTTTTTTGAATAGTTATTCTGAAATTTTTGTTCTTTTCAAAAATCCAGAAATATCCAACTAAAATCACCATAATAAAAATGGCAAGAAATGTTTCGAATAAAAGAACATTTACTATTTTCCGTTCTTTACCAAAGATATTAAAACCCCGATTTAAAATTTCAGATACGAATTTCATTCTGTTCTTTGTGAATAAGCCTTCAATAATAGGTATATTAATTTGTTTATAAAAGTACAAATCGGAAAAATTAAATACAATTTCAATTATTATTTAATGGTTTTATTAAATTTGTTGATTATTAATAATTAAGAAGAGTTGATTTTTAAATAATCCCTACATAAAAAATGAAAAGTAATAAATTATTAAAATATCTTGTTGTAGCAGTAATAGTGCTTATTGTTTTTGCTATTACAGGGAAAAAAGCCGGATGGTTTGGTGGCGAAGTATGGTTAAAAGTGAGTGTTGAAAAACCAGAGAACAGAACAATAACAGAATTGGTTACAGCAAGTGGAAAAATTCAGCCCGAAACAGAAATCAAAATTTCTCCCGATGTTTCAGGTGAAATTGTTGAGTTAAATATTCTGGAAGGTGACGATGTTAAAAAAGGGGATTTATTATTAAAGATTAAACCAGATATTTATATTTCAGCTGTTGACCGTATGAAAGCAACGGTTAATTCAGCAAAAGCAAATTATGCAAACGCTCAGGCAATGTTAGGACAGGTTGAATCAAAATATAAACAAACGAAAAGTGCTTTCGAGCGAAGTAAAATTTTATGGGAACAAAAAATAATATCTGATGCTGATTATGAGGCTGCTTTATCAACATTTGAAATGATTGAGGCCGAACAGGAAGCAGTTAAAAAATCAGTTGAGTCGTCAAAATATTCTGTTCAAAGTGCCGAGGCTACATTAAAAGAAACTCAAGAAAATTTGAATAAAACAACAATTTATGCTCCAATGAGTGGTACTATTTCCAGATTAAATGTTGAGGCAGGAGAACGTGTTGTTGGTACAATACAAATGGCAGGAACGGAAATCTTGCGTATAGCTGATCTCAATAGAATGGAAGTTAAAGTTGAAGTTAACGAAAACGATATAGTTAAAGTAAAATTGTCGGATACAGCACTTATTGAGATTGACGCATATTTAGGTGAAAAATTTAAAGGCATTGTTACTGAAATTGCTAATTCGGCTAATGTTACCGGTATGACAACCGATCAGGTTACCAGTTTCGATGTTAAAATTTTGATATTGAAAGAATCTTACACCCATCTGCTAAAGAAGGATAATAGTAGTCCTTTTCGTCCGGGAATGTCTGCTTCAGTTGATATTCAAACGAATACAAAACTTAATATACTAACTATTCCAATACAATCAGTAACTGCTCGTGCAGATACTATTGTTGTTGAAAACCAAACAGACTCAGTTATAATTGATGACGAAGTTAAAGAAATTGTTTTCGTTGTTGTTAAAGATTCAGTTTTTGCAAGACCTGTAAAAACAGGTATTCAGGATAATAAATATATTGAAATTCTTAACGGGTTAACAATAGACGAGTCGGTTGTTGTTGCACCATATAGTGCAATATCCAGAAAAATTAAAGATAAATCGAAAGTTAGTGTAGTAGAGAAGGATAAACTTTTCGAAGATAAAGAGAAAGAGTAATTTCAAAACCACTAAAATTCATATTCAGGTAAGTTGATTATGGCATTAATACTTAGTATTGAAACATCAACACAGGTTTGTTCTGTTGCCTTATTTAAACAGGGAGAAATTGTGGGACTAAAGGAAAGTAATGACGAGAAATCGCATGCAAAATTACTTACTTTGTTTATACAGGAACTTTTACTTGAATACAAGATTGAATTTAAAGATCTTAATGCCATTGTGGTAAGCAAAGGTCCGGGTTCGTATACCGGTTTGAGAATAGGTGTTTCAACAGCAAAAGGATTGTGTTATGCTCTTGATCTTCCTTTAATAGCAATCAATACGCTACAATCCATGTCGCATGGAATTATTCACCGCATAAAATCAGACGAGTTAACTATTCCTGATTTTGAAAATTCGATTTTATGCCCCATGATTGATGCACGACGAATGGAGGTTTACACTGCTTTTTATAATTCAAAAGGTGAAAATATTCGCGAAGTTAAAGCTGAAATTATTGACGAAAACTCGTTTTCAGATGTTTTAACTAAATCGAAAATAATCTTTTTTGGCGATGGAGCCGATAAAGTAAAATCAACAATTCAAAACCCCAATGCTTTTTTTATTGATAACATTCAACCTTCGGCTAGCGATATGGCTGTTTTGAGCGAGCAGGCTTATAAAAAGCAACATTTCGAAGATGTTGCTTACTTCGAACCATTTTATTTGAAAGACTTTATTGCCACAATACCTAAAAAAAACATTTATACTTCTTAACTTGCATCATATTTATTCTGCAATTAGTAAATTTTTTACTATGAGAATCGTTTTAAAATATTCGTTAATTACCTCTTTTTTACTATTCGCTGTACACGATTTTTATGGTCAAAATAACCTATACAAAAAATCATTTGTTGCAGGTGAAAAACTTAAATACATAGCACATTTTGGAGTATTAAATGCCGGATCAGCAACCCTCGAATTGAACGATTCTGTATATTCAGGAACTAAAGTGTTTCATGCCAAAGCGTATGCGAACACTATAGGTGTTGCCGATAAATTGTATAAAGTACGCGATATTTACGAAAGCTTCTTTAATAAATCTACCGGACTTCCATACATGTCAATACGGAATATTCATGAAAATAAATACAAATATTACAACGAGGTGTATTATTATCACGATGAAAAAAGATTGTACAGTAAGCGCTCCGGCGATCACGAGGTACCTGAAAATATTCTCGACATGCTATCCGCGTTCTATTTTATGCGTGATGCCATGTTCAATAAAATTAAAAAAGTAGACGATTTTATTATTCTTGATACCTATTTTGCCGACGAACTTTTTCCACTTAAAATGCGCTATGTGGGCGACGAAACCATTAAAACAAAAATGGGAAAATTCTATTGCATGAAGTTTTCACCGGTTGTTGAGCCCGGAAGAGTGTTCGATTCCGAAGATGATGTTACCATATGGATTTCGA
>MENE01000166.1:37917-38183 GCA_001769005.1 Bacteroidetes bacterium GWA2_31_9b
AAACTATATTCCGCTTCAGATACGAATTGATCTGGTAATAGGATCAATTAAATGTGATCTTGTTGAATATTCAGGATTAAAATACCCGCTTACGTTTAAGGAATAAAAGTGACAAAAATGCCTAAAATGCCGAACCTGTCTGCCGACAGGCAGGAGTACTTAGATTGCCTAAAATTGATTATTGTTTATTGTTTATTGTTTATTGTTTATTGTTTATTGTTTTTGCAAACCTAATCAGGGTTTCTGCATTTTTTTCAGGATCATCT
>MENE01000167.1:0-13068 GCA_001769005.1 Bacteroidetes bacterium GWA2_31_9b
TTTGCCCTGCTAATCGTTTAAACTGATTCAATTTTTTTAAATTAATTATTCGTTCCCTTTTTTATTAAATAAAATGTATCCAAAATTAAATACAAAGTAATACTTCTTATCCAACTTATCATAATAATTAATACTTAAACTAGCAGGACCAATTATCGAGTGATAAACAATAGCACCACTTAAAATATATGTTGGATTTGAAAATTGATTATCATAAAATGCATTTTTATTTATATCAGATTCTATCTTTTTATAAGGCAACATTCCATATACTTCGGCTCTTATATGCAAATCTTCAGACAACATAATTACTGGTTTAAACCCTACTGCTATAAATGAATGCGCTTTGTAAGTATTTATAAACATCGTATTACTATGCGGTGTTGGTTGAAAATTGTTTGAATTTAAAACTGTAGATGAATAATTATTGAAAAAATCCATATTTGTATATGCCCCTTCAAAGAGGTATCCCGCCGATAATTTTTTAGTAAATTTAAAATACCTATCGTAGGTAAATTTTAAATTAAACCATGCATGTTTTTGATTAAAATTATTATTAGTTAATGAAGTAGATCCTGGAATAAATTCTTCGTTTCCAAATAAATAATTAATACTAATATTCTGAAATACACCTTGAGTAGGATACTGCTTATAATTAAATGTGTTTTTTTCGTAAGCTAGTTGAAAATTGTAAAAATTGAAATTAGTAATATCTGCAGTATCTGCTTTATTAAAATACATAATCTGGTAATACTCATCTTTAATATCACCATAAGCCGCAGAAATTTTAATTATACCTGTTGTACCAATCGGACTAAAAATATTTATTTTAATATTGTTTTCATTTTTTATAAGATATGGTGGCCTTACATCTTCAAAAAAGGGATCGGAACTGCTACTGTAATAATTCCATCGATTAATAGTATAAATAGCAGAAATAGCAACCGGTATTTTTGTTGGAAAATCGGCCCTTGCATTTAACTGCAATGAATTATATAACCTACCAAAAGAAATATTGGCATTAAATATGCGAGAGAATAAACCCAAATGATTATACTCTACACTTACAAATCCCTGATTTATTGCATTAGATGAAATATTTGCACCAATACCTGCATTAAATTGACTTTTCTGTTTAATTTTTAATTCTAAATCATAATAAGTAGTTTCTCTATTGTATTTTGCCTCGGGAAATATTGATGAAATAGTACCACCTGCTAATAATTTGAAATATTCTTTTTTAAAATCTGAAATATTAAATAAGGTATCTTTTTTATAAATACTTTTAATAACGAATTTTTTTTCTTTACTATTTAGTCCTTTAATATAAATATCTCTAAAAATAATTTCCGGTATTTTATTTTTGAATTCTTTTCTTTTATTATTTAAATCAACACTGTCTATTCTACAATCGATCAAATTTTTTATACTATCAATTTTACTTAATGTGTTTTCATAACCTGTTTTTATAATTTGTTCTGATTTATCAAAATCGAGCAATTTAATATCCGTAAAATTTGATTCTATGAGAATTCCGTTATCTGGAAGGTTAAATTCAATTTTATCAACTAACATATTTTCAAGTTGTGCAAAAATATCTTCAGAATCTGGTTTTTTGGAATTGCTTGCAGTTTTACTTCCAATTATATAATCGGGATTAAAGTTTTCAATTAAAATATTTTGAGGAAAATTATTTTTCATTCCTCCATCAAATAACAATGCTCCATCAATTTCAAGCGGTTTAAAATAAAATGGAAATGTCATTGAGGCTCTAATGGCTTTACCTAAATTACCGTGATTAAAAATTACAGCTTCATTTTTATAAATATCAGAAGCTACACAACGAAACGGAATGAATAAATTATCAAAATTATAATTTGCTGCTGCTGCTGCGCCTGCAAATAATTGCATAGAAGCAAAATCAAGTTGGTGAGTAGGAATAAGATTTGTTGGAAGTTGGGCTATTGCTTCTTTTCCTGTAAACTGAAAATTGAAATTAATCATTGATGGAGTATTTTGTTCTTTTTTAAAATAGTAAATATATTCCTGATCAATTTTACCAGTAGCCCAATTTTGTGATTCATCTGAAAGTATTAATTGTTCAATTTCCCATGGTGTATATCCACTTGCGTACAATCCCGCAATAATTGCACCCATTGATGTGCCAGTGATATAATCAATAGGAATATTATTTTCTTCGAGAGCTTTTAAAACACCAATGTGAGCAAATCCTTTTGTTCCCCCTCCACTAAGAACTAAACCCACTTTTTTTTGAGCAAAACAATTTTGGAAAACAACACTGATTAAAATAATAATAAAAAGAATAAATTTGTATTTCATTTTTGTTTCATTAAGGCATATATATCAAATAAGTTGTTTCAACATTTTAATTCAAATTTACTATGAAAAAATTACTCTTCATTTCGCTTTTTGCAGTTTTAATTATTTTTTCTTGCAAGGAAGTTAAGGAAAAAGCAGGCAAAGATCAACTTTATAAAATTGAAACTATTTATGGTGAAATGATTTTTAAATTGTACGACCAAACTCCAATTCACAAAGAAAACTTTATAAAACTAATTAACGAAAATTATTTTGATGATATTCTTTTTCATCGTGTAATAAATGACTTTATGATTCAAGGAGGAGATCCAGATTCACGAAATGCTGTTGCAGGAAAGTTATTGGGAGAAGGCGGACCGGATTATACTCTTCCAGCTGAATTTGTTGATACAATATTCCACAAAAAAGGTGTTCTTGCTGCTGCACGTGAGGGCGATGATGTAAATCCAGAAATGCGCTCAGCTGCATCTCAGTTTTATATTGTTCAAGGCAAAGTATTTACTGATGAAGATATTGAAAAAGTTGAAGACAGAATAAATGCTTCCAGATTAAATAATTTGATTACACAATTTATGGAAGAAGAAAAATCGAAAGCTTATAGCACAGGATCTACGATTAATTATGAAACCTTGCTTCCTAAGGTTCGACAAATGGCTGAAGAAAAATTTAAAGAAGAAGGATATTACAAGATTCCGGATTTTAAAAGAAAAATATATCAGACATTAGGTGGCACTCCTCATTTAGATAATGCTTATACTATATTTGGAGAAGTTATTGAGGGTTTAGATGTGATTGATAAAATTGCTGCAGTAGAAACCGATTCAAACGATAGACCAATAAAAGATATTAAAATACGTATTAAAAAATTATAATCAGAATATAATGTTAGAAAAATTAGAAAAGTATATTAAAGAAAATCAGGAATTCGTTGCAAATACTTTAGATGATGTTGAAAATTTCAGAATAAAGTACTTAGGAAAAAAGGGAATTGTTAACGATTTATTTGAAGATTTTAAGAATGTTCCACGTGAAAACAAAAAGGAAGTAGGCCAAAAATTAAATGAATTAAAAACTTTGATCCAGAATAAAATCAATGAATTCAAATCGGTTTTTGAAGAATCAACAACTACAAAAACAGGTATTGATTTAAGTTCACCCGGAGAACCTTTTAAAACAGGAACCAGACATCCACTATCAATTGTTCGAAACGAAATTATTGATATTTTTAACCGAATAGGTTTTACTATATCTGAAGGACCAGAGATTGAAGATGATTGGCATGTTTTTTCTGCTTTAAATTTTCCTGATGAGCATCCGGCTCGTGATATGCAGGATACTTTTTTTATTGATAATATTGAAAGAATTCTCTTGCGTACGCACACAAGCTCAGTGCAAGTAAGGATTATGGAAAATTCAAAACCACCTATTCGTACGATTTCTCCAGGTAGAGTTTTCCGTAACGAAGCAATTAGTGCACGAGCACATTGTATTTTTCATCAGGTTGAAGGTTTATATATTGATGAAAATGTATCTTTTGCCGATTTAAAACAAACGCTTATGTTTTTTGCAAAAGAAATGTTTGGTGAAAATACTAAAATACGTTTGAGACCTTCATATTTTCCATTTACTGAACCATCGGCCGAAATGGATGTTGCTTGTAATATTTGTGGTGGTAAAGGTTGTAACGTTTGTAAATATTCTGGTTGGCTTGAGATCCTTGGATGTGGAATGGTAGATCCTAATGTTTTAGATAATTGTGGGATTGATAGTAAAAAATATACTGGTTTTGCTTTTGGGATGGGAATTGAACGAATAGCAATGTTAAAATATGGTATAAACGATCTTCGCCTTTATTTTGAAAACGATGTGCGATTTTTAAATCAGTTTAAAGCTTCTTTATAACTTTATTTTAAAGTATTTAAGCAACTGCACGTATAAAAATGTGCAGTTTTTTATTTATTTATCTGTATTTCGTGAGTCAATTCAAGTGCTTTTTTATATACTGCACTTACGCCACAATATTTTTCATCTGATAATTGAACTGCTTTTTCAATTTTATCTAATGGTAAATCGTTGCCCCAAAATTTGTAAATCACATGCATTTTAAAAAAATGTTTTGGATGTTCTTCGGTTAAATCTGCAACTACTTCTACATTAAATTTTTCAACCTCTACCTTCATTTTTTTTAAAATAGAAACAACATCCATTCCTGTACATCCAGCCAAAGCAAGTAACATGAGAGGTTTAGGCCTAGGACCTGTGTCATTGCCCCCAGATTCCTCATTTGCATCAATAGTAATTTTATGACCATTAATTTCTGTTTCAAAGGCCATATTATTTTTCCAATTAATAATTACTGATGTTTTCATACATTTATATATTTACATAGTATTATTTTTTACAAATATAATTTAAATTGTATCTTGCATATCTATATTCATATCAACAAATAAACTAATTTTGTGTTTTATTAAAAAGAAAAAAATTATTTATACGGTGTAAATTTATTAAAATGAAAAATCGAGAACATATTCCTGTATGTGCTAGTTGTATTAACGATTTTGATAGTATATTCAAACATCTTACACCCGAAGAACATCAAAAAGTTGATTCCGAAAAAGTTTGCAATGCTTTAAAACGAGGAAGTGTAATATATCACGAAGGAAGCAGAACAAATGGTTTTTATTGTATTAATTCGGGTATTGTAAAGATTTTTAAAACAGGAATAGACGGACGTGAGCAAATAATTGCTTTTGCAAAAAAAGGAGATCTGATTGGTTTTCGTTCGATTTTAAGTGGTGAACTAGCCTGTTCATCGGCAAAAGTACTTGAAGATTCCGTTTTATGTTTTATTCCAGGCGAAACACTTATTAGCTTAGTAAAAACCAACGGTAATTTTTCATTGGCTTTAATGCAACTAACATGTAAAGAATTGGGAGTTGCAAATGCTTATATTACAGACATAGCACAAAAAACAGTACGAGAAAGATTAGCTGAAGTACTTTTAAAACTTATGGATACATTTGATTTAGATAATGATTTAGTTTTGAATGTTTCATTAACCCGCGAAGAACTTGCAAACATGGTAGGTACTGCTACAGAATCTGTTATTCGTCTTTTATCTGAATTTAAACAGGACAAGCTTATTGATTTAAATGGCAGAAAAATAAAAATCCTGGATATTAAAAAGCTTGAAAAAATTTCAAATGCTTTTAACTAGAATAATCCTGGTTGATTATCCTTTGTTTTTATTCTGTTCAAATGTTTGTATGTAATTTCGGTAGCTTCTCTTCCGCGAGGAGTTCGTTTCAAATAACCTTCTTTAATTAAAAATGGTTCATAAACCTCTTCAATAGTTCCTGCATCTTCGCCAATAGCTGTTGCAATAGTAGTAATACCAACAGGTCCACCATTAAATTTATCGATAATAGTTAATAGTATTCTATTATCCATTTCGTCTAAACCGTGCTTATCTATATTTAAAGCTTTAAGCGCAATGCGTGATATTTCGAGATCGATTTTTCCATCACCCTTAACCTGAGCAAAGTCACGAACTCTACGAAGTAATGCATTAGCAATACGAGGAGTTCCTCGTGATCGTGAAGCTATTTCTACTGCAGCATTATCATTTATTTCTACATTTAAAATTACTGCAGATCGTTTTACAATTGATGTAAGTATTTCAAAATCATAGTATTCCAAATGTGAACTGATACCAAATCGAGCACGTAAAGGACTTGTAAGTAAACCGGAACGTGTTGTTGCGCCAATTAATGTAAAGGGATTGAGATTGATTTGAACCGATCGGGCACTTGGACCTTTATCAATCATAATATCGATTTTGTAATCTTCCATTGCTGAGTACAAATACTCTTCAACTACGGGGCTTAGGCGGTGAATTTCATCAATAAATAATACGTCTCCCGGTTCCAAATTTGTTAATAACCCTGCAAGATCTCCAGGTTTATCGAGAACAGGTCCGGAAGTTAATTTCAGGTTTACATTCAGTTCGTTTGCAAGAATATTTGCCAAAGTAGTTTTTCCTAATCCGGGAGGTCCATGTAAAAGAACATGATCTAAAGCCTCTCCTCTCATTTTGGCGGCCTGAACAAATATTTTTAAATTATCTACAACTTTAAACTGACCTTTAAAATCGTGAAAGTTTAATGGACGTAATTTATTTTCTACCTCTATATCCTTTTTTTCGAACTCGTTATCTCTTATATCAAAATCATCCATCAAATCAAAAAAATTATTTTGTAAAGTTATGAATTATCTTTCTTCTTCGAATGTATTTCTGATTTTAATACCATTCACTTTAAATTCAGTATTGTTTCTATATTGAACAACAATAAAATGATCGCCTGATTCTTTATATTTTACCCATGATTTTACTTTTAATCCGTCGCTATAATATCGCTCTTCGTAAATTTTTCCACTAGGATAATAATATTCATGTTTCCCGTCAGGATTGCCTTGAACATAATGTCCTTTAAAAAATAAATTTCCATTTGTAAAAAATTGTTGCCATAAACCATCTTTCTGGTCGTTTGAATAATTTCCTGTTGAAATCATATCTCCAACTTTAAAAAACCATTTGCCTTCTTTGTTACCCTGAATGTATAGTCCTTTTGCGATTGTATCGCCACTCTCTTCAAATTCTATCGATTCGCCATCAGACAACCCCAATAAAAAATATTCTTCAAGCAACAGGCCTCCATTCTCGAAATACCAGCTCCATAATCCGGTTAGTTTTCCATTTGAATAATTTCCTGTTTGCTGAATAGTTCCTTTTTTATGATAATAAATCCATTTGCCATCTTTCTTGTCGTTTTTATATTGGCCAGTACTTTTAACTTTTCCATTTTCATAATACTCAACCCATTTGCCATTTTTTGATCCATCGGTATTAATTATTCCATTAGCAATTAAAGTACCTTTTAAATCGTATGTTTTGGATTGTATTACTTCACCTTTTTTATTAAACGTACGATGAGTCCCAACGGGAGTATCAAAAAGATAACCACCTTGAAAAACTAAACTTCCATCAGAATCATATTCTTCTTTAATTTCAACACTATTTTCATCAAACGTTGAATCCTGAACTATTTCGTCGTTTTTGTATCTGAGAGTATTTATTAAAAATCCATTTTTATCGTATGTTTTAACATATCCATTTAGTTTGCCGTTAACATATGTTTTTTCTTCAATTAGTTTTCCTTCTTTATCAAAGATCTTCCAAACACCATCTTTTTGCCCTGATAAATTAAATCGGTTAATATTTTCATAAAAAATAACATCATTATTTCTGTATCTGTAAATTGAACTAATTATTCCATTGATATTGTATTCATATGCAATTCCATTTTTTTTGTCATCAGTAAATGGAATTTCGGTTTTAATTTTTCCATCAGGATAATAAAAATATGAAATGCCGTTTCTTAATCCATTTAAATACAATTCTTTTGATTTTATTCTATTTCTATTTTCATTATCAGAAAAGTATTTGTAGTTATATCCATTCTTTTTTCCATCGAAGTAATTTATTTTTTCTGATGTATCGCCTAACTCGTTATAAAATATCCAAATACTATCTAATTTATTATTTACCCATTTTCCCTCAGATTTTTTAATTCCGGAAACATAAGAAGATTTCCAAAATCCATCGGGTTTGTCATTTTTTAAAAAACCCTCACTTGCAATAATTCCATTTTTATACACATATTTTTTATACACAATTTGATTTTCAGAAATTATATTCTGGGAAAAATTTAAAATTGAATGAAATAGTAAAATGAAAGTATAAACTAATTTTTTAATCATATTCTAAATAATCGAGATCGATAAATATATAAAAAAAGCAGGAAGATTATCCTGCTTTTAGAGATTCAATTTTTTAGAAATTTCGAGCATTTTATCTATTGATTTTTTTGCTTTAATCATTATTTCTTCTTCTAAAATAATTTCCGGTTTTTCAGATTTTAATGTATCGTATATTTTTTTAATAGTAATTAGTTTCATGAAATTACAATCATTACAACCGCAAGTTGAATCTTTAGGTGGTGCAACTATAAATAATTTTTGAGAATTTTCTTTTTTCATTTGATGAATTATTCCTGATTCTGTTGCAACAATATATTCCATTGAATTATCAGTAGTTGTAAATTTTAAAAGTGCAGCTGTAGAACCAATAAAATCGGAAATAAGTTGAACAGGTTTTTGACATTCGGGATGCGAAATTACTTTTGCTTGAGGATGCAGCTTTTTTAACTTTATTATTTCTTCAACTGAAAATTCTTCATGAACATGACATGCTCCATTCCAAATAACCATATTTCTTCCAGTCATTCTGTTAATGTAATTTCCTAGATTTCTATCTGGTGCGAAAATAATTTTTTGTTCTTTAGGTAATGAATTAACAATTCCTAAAGCATTTGTTGATGTACAACAAATATCGGTTAGAGTTTTAATTTTTGCTGTAGTATTAACATATGATATAACCAAATGATCAGGATGTTTTGAAATAAATTCTTTAAATTCATCGTATGGACAAGAATCAGCTAAAGAACAACCGGCATTAATATCAGGAATTAACACTTTACTTTTTGGTGCAAGAATTTTTGCTGTTTCAGCCATAAAATTAACACCTGCAAATAAAATTATGTCAGCTTTTGTTTCAGCAGCTTTTTGTGATAATGCTAAACTATCACCAACAAAATCAGCTATATCCTGTATATCGGCTGTTTGATAATAATGAGCTAATATAATTGCATTCTTTTCTTTTTTGAGATTTTCTATTTCTTTTAAAATATCCATATTTATCTTTTTGTTATTCTTTAATCTTATGAACACACATTATACTATTATATATATTTAATAATTTAATAATAATATATGATAATAATAATATCCTGTTAATACTGTTACTAAATAGTTTAAATTTTACTTGTTTTATAACTAATTAAGAAGATGCTAATATTGTTTTAACAATAAATTTAAAATAATGTTTTTGATTTTAAATTAGTTACATTTCTTATTAACACTTGTTAATAGTGATTGATCTTGATAAATTAATCAAACAAAAACTCTAAATTTATGTTAAAATACTGTTCACTAATTCCGTGTTAAAACTAAAAAAATAATTTTGATTTGTTTTTAAATTTTATATATAGAAGCATCTTTATACAATACAAACATATTTTATAAAATTTTGTTGACTTTAATTAACATTAATTTAACAGTTATTGGTGAGTATATTAACAATTGATTTCAAAAAAGAAGAAATCAATTAAAATGTTTCAGATGAATAATTTAATGTTGAAATATATAAAAACTCTTTACAGTATGAATAATATATAATTAAAAATCAAAACTATATACAAATACTTTACTTATATTTAAAAATCAATATTAATGTATTATAAATATTAAATAATTGAAAACAGAATACAATTTTAATTATAATAGTTAAATTTGAAATACAAAATTAATTAAAATGGAAAATAAACAATTAAATATAAAACTAGCTATTGCTTGTGATCATGCCGGATTTGATTTTAAGGAAGATATTAAAACCTATTTAGAAAAAAAGGGATATATAATAAAAGATTTTGGAACTTATTCAAATGAAAGTACAGATTATCCGGATTATGCACATCCACTTGCCGAAGCTGTAGAAAAAGGAAATTATTTATTTGGAATAACTTTATGTGGAAGTGGAAATGGAATTAACATGACAGCAAATAAGCATCAAGGTATTCGTGCAGCTTTATGTTGGAATGTAGAAATATCTGAATTAGCAAGATTACATAATAATGCAAATGTTTGTTCAATTCCAGCACGTTTTGTAAATATTGATTTAGCAAAAAAAATTATTGATATATTTTTAACTACTAAATTTGAGGGAGGAAGACATTTACAACGAATTGAAAAAATCCCTGTAAAAAAATAGCATTAATAAAAAATATTATGTTATCGAATACATGCAAATATGCGATAAGATCTGTAATTTTTTTATCAATAAACAATAGTGAAAACAAGAAAATTGGAATAAAGGAGATTTCGAAAGAATTGAATATTCCTAGTCCATTTTTAGGAAAAATATTACAGATTCTTGCTAAACATAAATTATTAAATTCTACAAAAGGTCCTAATGGTGGATTTAGCCTAGCTAAACCCGCTAATGAAATTTCTCTATTAAATATTATTGAAATTATTGATGGCCTAGATCTTTTTACGAATTGTATAATTGGTTTGAGAACATGTAAACAAACAGGAAATATTGATTTACATTGCCCCATACATAGTAGATATAAACCTATAGGTATTCAACTTTACGAATTATTTAATTCAGAAAGTATTGAAAATTTGAAAAACGAAATTTTAGATTCGAATGGTAAAATAGGATTATAACCACTTACTAATTTTCAATTTTAAAATAAATGGAAATAGGAAAAAACCACAAATTGCTCCTAAACAATTTGAAATAAAATCAAGATATTCGGCTGATCTGTCTAATGTTACTACAAATTGCATTAATTCCAAAAATAATCCGTATCCAAAAACACATATTAATGCAATAATTTTTTTCGAACTTACTAAAGTTGAATTTGTTTTATACATTGACGAAAACAACAGAACGGTAAGTATAAAATATAACATAAAATGAATTATCTTATCAATGTTTGGAATACTTAAAAATGGAATTTTATTTAGTTCACTTGAAGATGAAATACTTCCAATAAAAATTATAAGTGCAAAAATAATCGGTTTCCAAAATTTTAATAAAATCATAAAAATTTATTAATTAATAGTGTAAAGTTTTTCAAATTAATATCGAATATTTATCAAAAAGAAAAATTTGAGTAAATGTTTATAAAATTTTAATAAACTGAAAGAAATTTTATTATTTATAGAGCTGATGTTCATAAAGTTAAGGCAAATTGTTAATAACCGTGCATTGTTTCACGTGGAACAGTTTTTCTTTGATTTTCCTCATTATTAGCAGGGTATAAATTAATATTTTCAGGTCAAATATATTCGTTTTTTTTAAGTAAATTAACTCATTAAATAAATTTAAATTATATATGGCCGGTATTTATATTCATATTCCATTTTGTAAAAATAAATGTGCGTATTGTGATTTTTTTTCAATTTCAAATTTTAAACAAAAAGATGATTTTTTAAAAGCTCTTTTAATTGAATTGGAATTGCAGAAAAAATATTTGCAAAATGAGAATATCGATACAATTTATTTTGGTGGAGGAACTCCAACAGTTTTAAATAGAAATGAACTGCAAAATATTTTAAAAACCATTTATACAATTTTTTCAATAAGTGTAAATCCAGAAATAACAATCGAAGCAAATCCGGATGATTTAAATGAAAACTCTTTAAAAGAATTAAAAAATATTGGTATAAACCGTTTGAGTATTGGTGTGCAATCGTTTAATGACACAGATTTAAAACTTATGAAAAGGAGACACAACTCTGAACAAGCTAAAAAAGTTATCCTAACTGCTCAAGAAGTTGGTTTTGATAATTTAAGTGTCGATTTAATTTATGGTTTACCAAATATGTTACTTGCCGACCTGGAAAGAAATATTGATATTTTACTCAATTTAAATATTCAACATATTTCAGCATATCATTTAACTATTGAACCTAAAACTGTTTTTAAAAAATTATACGATTCCAATAAAATAAATTTACCAACAGAAGAAGAAAGTGTAAATCAATTTAAATTAATTGTTGAAAAGACAAAAAATTCAAAATTTATACATTACGAAATTTCAAATTTTGCAAAAGAGGGATTTATCTCAAGGCATAATTCAAATTACTGGAAGCAAATTAAATATTTAGGTGTAGGTCCATCTGCACATTCATACAATTTAACCTCGCGACAATGGAATATTTCAAATCTAAATGAGTATATCTTCGAGATAAGCAAAGGAAATATACCATTCGAAAAAGAAAGCCTAACAACAACAGATAGATACAACGATTATATTGTAACATCGTTGCGTACCATGTGGGGTATAAATTTGAGTACTATTGAAAAAGAATACGGAAAATTGTATTTTGAATTTATTTTAAAAGAAATAAAACCATTTATTAAATCAAATCTATTGATAGAAAATAATGATACATTTACTTTAAGCAACGAAGGGAAATTTTTATCCGATCAAATTGTTCGAGCATTAATTTATATTTAACTTTTTAAATTCATAATAATTCAATTCATGAAACATAAAAAAGAAGAACCACAACAATCTAAATATATGCAAAGTCAGGATTTGATTTCTGAATTACATGAAAGTGAAGAAAAATTTCATTTGATTATAAAAAACTCACATGCTCCAATTTTGTTGGTTGATAATTTAAAAATAATTGATTGTAATGAATCAGCAGTTCAAATACTAAAATGTAAAAACTCACATAAGTTAATAAACGAAAATGTATTAAATCTTTTCCCTGAATTTCAACCCGATGGAAATAGATCGGATGAAAAAGCAAAAGAAATTACGGAGATTGCCTTAAAAAAGGGATATCACAGATTAGAGTGGTTATATAAAGATTTTAAAGAGAACGAATTTTTTGTTGATGTTGAGTTAATTTCTATTCCTTTTAAAGGGAGAAAAATAATTTATACTATTTGGCACGATATTTCAAAGCAAAAGGAAACAGAAAAAGCAATTTTGAAAAGTGAACACGATTTTAAAGAATTAT
>MENE01000167.1:13086-13645 GCA_001769005.1 Bacteroidetes bacterium GWA2_31_9b
GAATATTAGTAGGAGTGGGGAAGGGTGAAATTGTAAATGCAAATGACAGTATACTAGAATTATCAGGATATTCAAAAAATGAACTTATTGGACAAAATATAAATATCTTATTTGAAAAAGAAGAATTAATTAATCAACCACTTCGGTATGATCTAGTTAAAAAAGGAGTTACAGTTTTTAGGGATAGAAATTTGGTAAAGAAAGATGGTAAGAAAGTACCCATTGAAATGAATACCAAAGTTATTTCTGATGGTAGAATGCAAGCACTTATTCGTGATGTTTCAAAAAGAAAAACAGCTGAAGATGCATTAAAAAAAAGCAGTGAATTACTCGAAAAAGCCGAAACCATAGCGGGTATTGGTAGGTTTGTTTATGATATTAACAAAGATATCTGGGAAAGTTCATCGGTTCTGAATTTAATTTTAGGTATTTCAGAGTCGTACAAAAAAGATTTTGCCTCATGGTTAAATATTATTCATCCCGATTATCAAAGGGAAATGAAAAACTATTTCATAAAAAAAATATTCAGAAATCGTGAAAAATTTAATAAGGTTTATGA
>MENE01000168.1:0-4948 GCA_001769005.1 Bacteroidetes bacterium GWA2_31_9b
GTAATATACTTAATGCCGATATCTCCTGAATTAAAAGTGCATTTGTAATTTGTTTCACAATTTTCGAGGGGATTGTAATATCCTCCCAAATTAGTACAACTGATTTCATCAATGTGTACTTCTATTGTATGTCCAGGATCATATGTTCCTGTTTGTACAATATTGAAAAAGAAATCGAAATCCTCAAATCTTCCAATATCTTCTTTGTTACAAGTTACAGGAATATTAATATAATACTCAGAAACCAGGTATGGTTCCTGGGTAACTTCAATATCGGCAGTATCAGAACCATAATTTATTCTGATATAAGCTATTCTCGAAGTTGCATTATTATTATCATTACATGATATTAACAGTTTATTGTCTGTTGCACTAACTGTAAGCCAAGCTGGTTTAGTCGGTATTATATCTCCATCATCATCTAAATAAATAAATTGAGTATTGATATTTTCAGATGCAATTATAATTTGAGTTGATGCATTTTGTGCATCAAAAAACAATTGATTATTGCTTATAAAAGAGAATGGTTTGTAATTGTATTCACTTTTTGAAATGATATTCCGATCATGATCCTTAGTAATAAGTAATCGCCCTAAATTATCATATTCATAATACACTGTTCGATAATTTGCATTTGTTTCGGAAGTTTTTCCAAATACAGGGTCGTAAGTATAAGTTACCATATAAGCATCTTTTGGATGTACTCTTACATCATCAATAGTTCCTGTAATGGCCTTTGTATAACCTGCAGAAGTTACATTTTCCGAAGACTCTTTTAATTGCCATGCATCGTTAATCCATTCCCAATACGTTAAAGTATAATCTCCGTTAATATCAGGAAAATGCACAACATAATCTCCAGTATGGCCTTTCTTTCCTGTTCGACTTATATTTGAATTGCCATTTTCATTTTCAAAATCTTCAACAAATATTTGATCATATCCTGCATTTACTATATTGGCAACAGGAAAATGATTATCATATCCATACATGGTGGCACATAGAATACTATCTACACCATGATACTGGAGAATATGTCCGTATTCATCGTAGCTATCAATATATGTTTTTTCTTTGAATGTATCTAATTCATATGCCAATGAAGTACTAGGCATTAAAATAGCACTAGTATTTGTATTAAAATATGCCAGTTTCGTTTTTTGTCCTGCAATTATTTCTCCGTTTTTAAACGATTCTTTTTTAATTACCGGGCTGATTATGTTTTTTTGGATTAAATCTGATTTAATTTCATTGCTCAAATCAACAGGTTTACATTTATTTGGATAATATATCTTTGTTACTAATTCAATTCCTTTGCTATCTGTATTTTTAATACTGTCAATTTGATTATAATCAACATTCGAATAAAAATATTCTGTAGTTTCCGAAATAGCATTTGCCAGAGTATCATAATTAGTCACTGTTTTAGAAGTCATGTTGGTTCTGCCTGTTTTTATTGAATAGCTACTGTATCCAAACTCATCATCAGATTTACCTGATTCAAAAACTTTATCAGAGAATTTTTCAATTTGCAATGCTTTTATTTCTTTAAAAAATAATGGATTTAAATCAGAATCATCGTAGGTATAGACTTCCTTTTTTAATAAAATGTTCTCTGCATCGTAAACGGTTGTGCTTTTTAATAATCCTCTTCGCCAACTCATGCTTGTAGGTTGTTGAAAAGAAAAATTATACGAATGATCTACATAAGGCAAAGTTTTTGGAGCAGGTGATACATCATCGGGATAAATCTCACCATTCGCATATTCATATACTACCTTCCCATTCGATTTTGTTATTCCATTTTCTGCATATGTTTTACTTACTGTAACCGTCTCATAACCATCTTCAGCTCCCACTAAGTTTGAGAATTGAGTTGTGCCTCCAATGTTAACGACAAACATTGGATCAGTTATCGTATCTCCATTATATTTATATTCATATACTAATTCCCTGTCATAGTCAACATTTAAAAAATGAAATACATGATTTGGGTTATATTGATTTGCGTAGCTATATTCTGTTAATAAAGAATCCTGGTTATTAGATCCAATTGTCAATACTTTACTTACTCTTAGCCCACCTCTTGGTATAGAAAAAACATTTGGTAAATTCTCATTATAATTAACAAAAGTATTATTTTCGTAAGTATATTCAATTCTACCTCCATCAGGCAATTCAATAGTTTCTAATATTCCTGCTTTTGAATATTCAGAATCAATTGTTCTATTTATTAAATCTACACTCCAATGAGAATCAAGGATATCTCTTGTTATTTCTGATTTTGGACCATTATAATACCCATAATAATCTTTCTGTAAAGATGTAGGTATAGGTAATTCTGTATTATTGTAATAAAATTTATAAGGAGGTGTAAAATTAGTATAATCAGGTGAGCTTTCTATAACAGAATTAAGCCATAATCGGTAATTATAGTAAGATGTGTTTAGTAAGAAATGTTTGTAAGTATGAAATCCTTTATCCATAAATTCTATTTCCTTTAAGGCATAAGGTAAAGAAATTATTCCATGGTTAATTAAAGCATTATCTTCAATATCATGTCTTACATCTTGTCGTGGGCTATCCTGATGTTGAAAAACAACCTTTCCAAATGATGATTCAATAGATTGTAGCCTGCAAGTATATATTGTTTCAGAATTTGGGTAAACATCTGAAAATTGATAATAATGATAACAAAAACTCTCGCAATTTGATGGTGTATTTTCATTACAACCTTCAGGATAATATTCTTCGAATTTACAATCTTCCTTTACTTTTATATATGTTTCTGTTTTAGTTGGTGTAAGATCGTATTTCAAAATTTCAGTTGCATAATTAAAACTAATAACATCTTCATTATTAGGTGTAATGATTTCTTTTAAATACCAGCTTAAATTCAGGTTTGGTTCGGATTCATATTCTTTATATTCGTTATAACCTGTACCACCAAAAACATATCTGATTCCATCTTCTGTAATTATTTCCCACGAATCAAAATGTTCTCCATCTGTAGTAGGAGTATATGATATTTTTAAATCTTCATATGGAATGCATCGTGCAACTCTTATTATTCCACCATTTGAGTCTGTTTCTGTATCCAAAACAAATGATCCAGAACGTCCATTGATATTAAAATAAAAAATATCAGGTTCGCTATCATAATCTGCATCCGAAGAACCATTCCCCGATACAACACTGCCTAAATAACTTGTAGTAACATTGTTTATGTCAGGTACATTGTAATTGTTAATTTTATCGGGGTTCGATCTTATAGATCTGGTAATAACGCCACCAGCTTGTAAATTCCATCCTAGACCTACCCAGCTTGCCAACTCATCTACTTTAATTCCAGATGAATGGTACGATAAATAAATAGGTACAGATAACTTTCTACCACTTAACTCACCAATAGGTATACTTACATTAGGTGTACCTGTAAATAAACCAACAGGTTCATTTGAAAATTTTGCATACGAGCCTGATGTACCAACAGGTTGCTGAGCAAATAGTGCAGAAAAATTTATAATACTGCATGTTAATAAAAACATTAACCACTTTAAGGATTTAATATGCTTCATTCGAAATATGATATTTAAAAAAGATAACTAATACTAATTCTTGATTTTACATTTTTGAATTAAACGCCGAAATTAGTAAAACAATACCACCTAAAATAAATGTTTTATAACATATTGTAATTTTAGGGAATCTTGAAAATAAATTTTGGATTTGCTCTTTTCTAAATAACCGTAACAAACTGATATTAATAAAACAAAAATATTAGCAAACTGCTAATGCTAAACATCAATGGTTAAAAGGCAGGCAATAATTATTAACAAAAAAGATGTGTTTTGTGAATAATGTATTTCTAAAAATTAACGCAAAAAATAATTTAAGACTCAAATATCTTTATTTAAGAATTTTGTGCGTTTAGAAGCATTTTTTTATATTGATTCTAAAATTGATTCTAAATAAAACGTAACTACTCAGAAGAATTAATATTATGGTATTCTGCATTTTAAATAAACCGCGAATATTGTAACGAGTTAACATTTTATTCTTTTCTTTCCCGTTATAAAAAAGAATCTATTTATTAGATGATATTTCACTTACACCAATTAATCTATCGTAATTTCCCCGAATATCCTTATAATAAACCAGAATGGTATAATCATTATCTGTTTGGGTATGGTTGCCTTCAATGTAAGTGTAATCAATTTTATTATTATCAATTAAAACATACTGATAATCATAATATCCTTGTTTTAGCAACAACCTACATTCATAGGCTTTTTCTTCGAAATTATAAGTCATTTTATTTTCATTCGAAAACTCGTAATTGGTTAATGCTCCCCAAACAAAAATATCACCGGTTTGTAATGGAATATCCATTTTAAGAGTAAAATATACATACGAATAATCAGCTTCGGTTGCAGGGTCGGTTCGTTGATTTACGTCAATCTTAAAACGGCCGTTAATATCTGGCTCGAAAATATATTTATCAAATGTGCGATCGGTATTTGGTGCTAGTAAAAAATGATACATATTATCAATAAAATCAATATTTACGATATTATCTACGTTGTATTCAATGCCTTTAATGTTTAAATGATGAAACTCGTTTCCTCCTTTAAACTTAAGCAGATTGTAGTTTGTGTATGACAATTCGTTTTCTCTTATCATATCGGGCTTCGAAATTACAACTGTTTCATTCCAGTTATAATTCTTAAGTAAAACCAACTTTGTATTCTGACTTGGATTATATAATTCAGTACCAGAAAAATCAAGCAAAGCTTCCAGTTCCTGATCGTTGTAAAAATATCCCGATTGAACCATTATTCTTACTTTAGCATCAATTGGAACTTTTTGCTCAACTACACAAAATCGTTTTGTAATAATTGTTTGTGTAGGATTTGAATTATCAAAAACTTTTAAAATATAATTACCC
>MENE01000168.1:4998-8378 GCA_001769005.1 Bacteroidetes bacterium GWA2_31_9b
TGAATAATTGAATAATAATATGATTTAGTGTCAGCATCCAGGTCGTCAAAAGAAAAAAGTAATGTATTGCTATTTTTAAGTTCAATTACCGGAAACGAAATTTCATCTCCCAACTTGTGAATAATTGCTGTTTTTATATTCTTTGAATATATTCTGTCGGGAATAATGTCCTGAGCTATAACTAAATTATGAAGAAGTATTAAACAGAAAACAATAACAATTTTTTTCATGTAAATGATTTGATTAAAAAGCAAAGATAAAAAAATAAGCCGGCAATTAATTTGCCAGCTTGATAAGTTTATTTTATCAAAACCTTATTTATTATCCGAATAATACTTCATAAACTGAGCTCGTTCGTAAATCATAGGGTTATTTACTTTTTTATAACTTAATTTTCCAATTACGTCATCAAGTGATTTGTATCCTTTACCTTCCATCCAGTTTTCCATTTGCTGTAACATAAAACCAATGTGTTTGGCAGAATTTTTATAAAGTGTAGAAGCAACCTGAATAGCTTTAGCTCCAACCAGCAGGTTTTTCATTACATCATAGCCATCATATATTCCGCCCGAAGCAGCTAAATCGCATTGTACCTTATCGGAAACCATGCCAATCCAACGAATACACATTGAATTCTCCTCGTTTGTAGTAAAAATCCTTGACGACACAATCTGCTCTTTTTCCAAATCAACAGTTGGACTATAAAAATGATTAAACAATACGAGGGCTGAAATATCTTCTTTTGAGATTTTAATTAGACTATCAGCCATACCGGAAAAATAAGTACTAATTTTTACAGCTATTGGTAAATTGGTATTTTTTCGAACACCACGAATAATATCAAAATAAATTTCTTCAATTTCCTGACCACTGAATTTTTGGTCACCGGGTAATATGAACATATTCATTTCTATAGCATCTGCTCCTGCCGATTCAATTTTCTCTGCAAAACTAACCCACTGTCCTACCGAAAAGCAATTTAAACTTGCAATCACAGGAATCTGAACCTGACTTTTCGATTCTTCGATAAATCGTAAATACTGATCAATATTGTGTTTGCGAGTGTAAAATGAAATATAATCTTCAGCTTCGCTGTATTTATTATATAAATTACCTGCTGTTAATGAATTAATTTCCATCATTATCTGTTCTTCGTACAATGATTTTAAAACAACAGCTCCGGCACCGTTTATTTCAAGATTTTTTACTTTATCAGCAGTATCAGTCAATCCCGAACTTGCTGCAATTATTGGATTTTTTAAATTAAATCCCATGTATTTTGTCGATAAATCAACCATAAGTTATATTGTTTAATTATAGATTTGATATAAATAACAAATGAAATGAAATAAATGTTTATATAAAAATCATTTATCGATATGCACAAATAATCATATTGATTTGTATTTTTGTTTTCAAATTTAAAACTATTCTAATGAAAAAGTTATTTCGCATTTTATTCATATCGTTAACAATTTTGCAATTTAACGGTTGTACTAATAAACAGCAACAAGATTCACAAACACCTGTTTCCGGAGATATTATTATTTTCCATGCTGGAAGTCTTTCCGTTCCGTTTAAACAAATTGCCGATAGTTTCAAAACCATTTATCCAAATGTAAATATTATTCTTGAAGCATCAGGCAGTGTCGATTGCGCCAGAAAGATTACAGATTTGAACCGCTCTTGCGATATTATGGCATCGGCCGATTATAAGGTTATTGATAAAATGCTGATTCCTGTTTATGCAAAATCCAATTTTAAATTTGCAGCCAACGAAATGGCAATTGTTTATACAGATAAATCAAAATATTCAAATGAAATTAATCAGCAAAACTGGACAGAAATTTTATTAAAAAATGATGTATTTTATGGTCGTTCAGATCCTAATTCTGACCCATGTGGTTATCGTTCAGTTTTTACAATAAAACTTGCCGAAGATTTTTATAAATTACCAGAGTTAGCAACAAACCTTTTAGATAAAGACAATAACCTAATTCGTCCGAAAGAAACCGATTTAATTGCTTTACTCGAAACCCATACTGTAGATTATATTTTTTTATATCGCTCTGTTGCTGAGCAACATCTTTTAAACTATTTAATTTTGCCCGATGAAATCAATTTAAAAAATCCCGAAATGGAAGCATTGTATTCAACTGCAACAACAGAAATTTCAGGAAAAACACCGGGCGAAAAAACAACATTGAAAGGCGAAGCAATGGTTTATGGTGTTTGCATGTTAAAAAATGCTCCAAACAAAATTGCTGCAGCAACATTTATGAAATTTCTGCTAAATAAAAATGGCGGATTAAAAATTATGGAACAAAACGGACAACCCTTTTTTGTTGTAGATTTGCCAAAAGAATTTTAATACAAATAGTTTGTGAAACGAGTCGGGAGTTTGCAGTTGGTAATGATTTTTTTAGGAGGATTAGTTCTCCTGTTTATCATTGCTCCATTAATTGGTATGTTTATTCATACTTCTGTAAAAGACTTATTCACTACGATTCATGATCATATTGTAATTGAGAGTATTTGGCTTACATTATGGGTTTCGTTTACTGGGACATTCGTTTTTGCAATATTTTCAATTCCATTAGCATATCTACTTGCCCGAAAGAAATTTGTATTAAAGCAATTGGTTTTAGGCATAATTGATTTGCCAGTAGTAATTCCACATGCAGCTGCAGGTATTGCAATTCTGGGGTTTCTTTCTCGCGATAGCGTGATAGGATCAACAGCTTCAAAAATTGGGTTGAACTTTATTGGTCATCCTGCAGGAATTGCAGCTGCCATGGCATTTGTAAGTTTACCTTTTTTAATCAACTCAGCCCGCGATGGATTCGAAGCAGTTCCTGAACGATTGGAAAAAGCTGCTCTTAATTTAGGAGCATCGCCTGTGAGAGTATTTTTTACCATTTCGTTACCTTTAGCATGGCGAAGTATTATTTCCGGATTTATAATGATGTTTGCCCGTGGCATGAGCGAATTTGGTGCTGTTGTTATAGTAGCATATTATCCTATGGTTACATCGGTTCTTATTTACGAACGATTTGGAGCATTCGGATTAAAATATGCACGCCCGGTTTCTGTAATATTTATTGCAGTTAGTTTGCTCTTTTTTATAATTCTACGACTTTTATCAAAACAAAAGAATGCTTGAAGTAAAAAACATATCGAAACATTTTGGAGACTTTTCCATTAAGGATATCAGTTTTACTGTTAATCCTTCCGATTATTTTGTTTTGCTTGGAGTTTCGGGAGCAGGAAAATCAATATTGCTCGAAATAATTGCAGGATTAATTCATCCTGAAAAGGGAGAAATATATTTAAATAAAAAAAATATTACCCATCAACGTATTCAGGATAGAAAACTGGGT
>MENE01000169.1:0-2904 GCA_001769005.1 Bacteroidetes bacterium GWA2_31_9b
CTTTTTTTGTCTTCCCTTATTTTCTATTCCTTAAGCGGGTGCAAATATAAAAACTTTAATTTCTAATCTCCAAATCTTTTTGAACTTTTTTCAAAAAAAATATATTCAGTTGATTATCAAATATTTACAAGAACATTTCCCTTATGGGACTGCAAATATAAATCTTGTTTTTATATCTGCAACATTTTTTTACACTTATTATTAAAATAATTTGTAAGGCTTTAGTTTCCAGAGAAATAATTTTTATCAGAATTGTTAAATTTGTTAAAACTTTATCAGAATTGAATAAAAATCTTATCTTCGCTATCAAATAAGGACAAATTCGAACATATGAAAATTGAAAAGAACATAGTAATTATACCTACTTATAAAGAAAAAGAGAATATTGAAAGGATGATACGTAAGGTTTTTTCGCTTACTCTTCCTATTCATGTATTAATTATTGATGATAATTCGCCAGATGGAACTGCTGATATTATTAAATCATTGCAAAAAGAATATCCTGAAAAACTACATTTAATTGAACGATCGGGGAAGCTAGGGCTTGGAACAGCTTATATTACTGGATTTAAATGGGCTATGGAAAATAGTTACGATTATATTTTCGAAATGGATGCAGACTTTTCCCACAATCCTGATGATTTATCTCGATTACATGATGCTTGCGATAATCAGGGAGCTGATTTAGCGATTGGCTCGAGGTATATTAGTGGAGTTAATGTAGTTAACTGGCCTATAGGAAGAATTCTAATGTCGTATTATGCTTCCAGTTATGTAAGGTTAGTTACAGGAATGAGCATTCGTGATACTACTGCTGGTTTTAAATGTTATAAAAGAAGAGTACTTGAAACAATTAATCTTGATAAAATCAAATTAAAAGGATATGCTTTTCAGATTGAAATGAAATTTACAACCTGGAAGTTTGGTTTTAAGATTATTGAAGTACCTATTATATTCACAGAGCGCCAGGAAGGAACCTCGAAAATGAGTGGAGGTATTTTTAATGAGGCTGTGTGGGGTGTAATTAAAATGAAAATCAGAAGTTTCTTTAAGAATTACAAGATTGCTCAATAAATAAAATACTATTATATATGAGTAGTTTACTTATAAAGAATGTACAGATAGTAAATGAAAACGAAACATTTTCGGGTCATCTTCTAATTGAAAATGAGAAGATTAAGAAGATTTACAAGCAAGATGAATTACCAAAAGATGTTGAAACTACAAAAACCATAGACGGAAAAGGGAAATTTCTTTTACCTGGAATTATAGATGACCAGGTTCATTTTAGAGAACCCGGATTGACTCACAAAGGAGATATTTATTCGGAATCGAGAGCAGCTGTTGCAGGAGGAGTTACTTCGTATATGGAAATGCCCAACACCAATCCACAAACAACAACAATAAAACATCTTGACGAAAAAATCGTGATTGCTCAAAATAGCTCTTTAGCTAATTTTTCGTTTTATTTTGGAGCAACCAATGATAACATTGATGAAATAAAGAATATCAATTCAAAATATACCTGTGGTTTAAAGGTATTCATGGGTTCATCAACTGGAAATATGCTTGTTGATGATATTAAATCACTATCACAAATTTTCGCTGAATCACCTGTTCTTATTGCTACTCATTGCGAAGATGAAAAAACAATTCAAAACAATATCAGTATTTATAAAGAAAAATACGGTGAGAATGTTCCTTTAAAGTATCATCCATTCATTAGAAGTGAGGAAGCTTGTTTCAAATCATCATTATTAGCTGTTGAGCTTGCACGAAAATACAATTCGAGGTTACATATATTACACTTGAGTACTGAAAAAGAATTGGAATTGTTTGAGTCAAAATCATCAATAGAAAAGAGAATAACAGCTGAAGTATGTGTTCATCATTTGTGGTTTTCTGAGAATGATTATGATACCTATGGAACTAAGATAAAATGGAATCCTGCAATAAAGAAAGAATCGGATAGAATTGCATTATTAAATGGTGTAAAAAGCAACAAAATAGATATTATTGCGACAGATCATGCACCACACACTTTAGAAGAAAAGAATAACAGCTATTTTAAATCACCATCGGGAGGACCTTTAGTTCAACATTCATTGGTTGCTATGATAGAGCTTTATCATCGAAATCAAATTTCAATTGAAGAAATTGTAACAAAGATGTGTCATACACCTGCTGATATTTTTAAGGTTGACAAAAGAGGATACATTCGAGAAGGATATTGGGCAGACATAGTACTTGTTGATTTAAACTGTCCATGGACAGTTAATAAAAACAATATACTTTATAAGTGTAAATGGTCGCCATTTGAAGGACAAGCATTTAAAGCAAAAGTTACTCATACCATTGTAAATGGACATGTTGTTTACGAAAATGGTACTCTTCATGAAGAAATCAAAGGAAAACAAATCCTTTTTAATCGATAAGCAAAGTATTCATATTAATCTAATCATCATGAAACAGTTCGTTAGATTTTTTCTGATTTTAAATATTGGTATTAGTTTAATTGGATGTAAAAGAGAACACCCAATTCAAGAAACGCAGGTTGTTGCTGATGGATCATATACTGTTATTGCAGATACTATAATAACAGATGTTGTGATTAAGAATCCAGATGCTGATGAATGGACAGACTTTTGTTTAAGAAACCTTGACAAGAATATACTTGTAGACGATTTGTTTAAAGATGTTTATTCGGGGGAACTTATTGCTCATGATTTTTTCAATGATAAAATACTTAGTATTGACGAGGTAAAAGCAATTGAGAATGATCCAGAATTTAGTCGCGATAAGATTGCAAAAGTTCAGTTTGAAGAAAGCTGGTCGTATAATGAAGAAAACAATACGATGATTAAAAAAGTGCACTCAATAATGTTAGCATTTGAGATTTACCAT
>MENE01000169.1:3032-4385 GCA_001769005.1 Bacteroidetes bacterium GWA2_31_9b
GATGAAACACTTGCTATAATACATAAGTATGAAGGTATTATTATCCGCAGTAAATTTAAGCTTGACAAAGATGTAATTGACAAAGCCCACAATTTAAAATTCATAGGACGAGTAGGTTCTGGTCTGGAAAATATTGATACCGACTATGCAAATCAAAAAGGAATAACTTGTTTTAACTCACCGGAAGGAAACAGAGATGCCGTTGGAGAACACGCTCTTGGGTTATTATTAACTCTAGCAAACAATATTTCAAAAGCAGACTCAGAAATACGAAATGGGAAATGGGCACGAGAAGAGAACAGGGGATTTGAACTCAAAGGTAAAACAATAGGCATTATTGGTTACGGGAATATGGGAAGTGCTTTTGCACAAAGACTCCGAGGATTTGAATCACATGTTATTGCTTACGATAAATATAAATTTAACTACTCAAATGATTTTGTAAAAGAAAAATCACTTACTGAGCTTTTCGAACAAGTTGATATCCTTAGTTTGCATGTTCCTTTAACTGACGAAACGAATTATATGGTTAATAATGACTTTATTAATCGGTTTAGAAAACCATTATACATTATAAATACATCAAGAGGCAAAGTTTTAAATACAAACGATCTTGTACTAAACATTAAAAATGGTAAAGTTTTAGGAGCAGCTTTAGATGTAATTGAATACGAAGAAGTGTCATTTGAAAATTTGCTCTCAGCAAAGCCAATTCCTGAATCATTTGATTACTTATTAAAGTGCAACAAAGTAGTTTTAACTCCACATATTGCAGGCTGGACAATAGAATCGAACATTAAGTTATCGGAAGTTCTTGCACAAAAAATAATTAACCAATTCGCCAAATAGTTATTTTATAACAAAATGAGCGGTGTGACGACTTCGTTGCTCAATAAATATCTTTCTGTTTTTTGTTTTTTCCAAGATATCTTCTTCTGAGTAATGTCGTATTGTAAGAAGCTCCAGATTTTCATTATACAATACTTTATATTCATTTTTAAGATGTTCGATCAATTCGTTCAACTTTGAAGTATAATCAATACAAAAAGATATACTGATTGCTGAGTTCTGAACAATATTTACTTTAATTCTGTTTTGAGACAAGTAATTAAAAATCTGACTAATACCATCCTCAATAACAAATGATAAATCCTTTGGAAAAAGGCTAATAAGGATCTGCTCTTTTTTAAGAATGAAAATTGGTAAATCCTGATCGTATTCTTTATAATCGAGAATTGTTGTTCCTAGCGACAATGGGTTCACAAATGATTTTACCAGTAGCGGGATATTTTTGTTATGAAGCGGCTTAAGTGTTTTAGGGTGAATTACTTTAGCACCAAAATAAGCAAGCTC
>MENE01000169.1:4600-4931 GCA_001769005.1 Bacteroidetes bacterium GWA2_31_9b
TTGAAGTATTATCGAAACGAAGAATATTTTTACAGTTCATTTCACTTTTAACCATATCTACTTTAGCTTCTCGATAAGAATCATCAGTAATAAGAATTGTTCGAACATCTATCCATAAATTTTCGATTTTAAGATAATTCAAATATGCACTTACAATTTTTGTAGAAATAATTTCTCCAAACGAAACAACCTGATCGTATTTTTGGTCAATAGATATGAATGATTTATTTGTAAGAACCGATAAAAGGTTATCAAACTCATTTTTTAAATCATCAAAAATAGTTGACTTTTTATCAGGAAAAAGATTGCTTACAATTTCAAAATGTAAATT
>MENE01000170.1 GCA_001769005.1 Bacteroidetes bacterium GWA2_31_9b
CGATGTAACCCTGATAAGATAAGTACTAACCCCAACCCCTTAAAAAGGGGCTATAACTTTTTCATTATTTAATATAAGTTATACCCCCTTGTCAAGGGGGATGGGGGTTGTAAA
Source organism: Bacteroidetes bacterium GWA2_31_9b (assembly GCA_001769005.1). GTDB lineage: Bacteria > Bacteroidota > Bacteroidia > Bacteroidales > UBA12077 > UBA12077. The sequence continues at coordinate 115 of MENE01000170.1, forward strand.
AACAGAATATTGTAAATCATAATAAACCAACGGATTAACCCGTTGGTTCTGTATAATAAGATTTTGTACCAGTTATTAACAAAAGTGTAAGTATTGAAAGTCAGCGACATAACATAGTGTTTATAAAACAAAATAGCAAGATTAAACATAAACAATTAAAAAGTTGGAAAATATTCCTATTTTTAGCATAAAATTTAAAAAAAATAAAAAGATTTATTGTGAAACGAGTTATTCTGATTATACTATTATTCTTTAGTCTCCAAATTGTATTTGGTCAGGATTCCCAGTTTTCACAATATTATGCTAGTCCATTATATTTAGCTCCTTCGTTTGCTGGTTCAACCGATGGGGACAGGTTTTCTTTAACTTACAGAAATCAATGGCCAACATTACCTAAAGCTTTTCAGGCATTTACATTTTCTTATGATCATTATTTCCCAAAATTTAAAAGTGGTTTAGGTTTATTGGTTTTACGCGATGTAGCAGGATCGGGGTATCTTTCAACAACAAATTTTGGTATAATCTATTCATATAACATCAAATTTAAAAACAAATGGAGTGTTCGTCCGGGGCTTAATTTTATGTACACCCAACGAAATATTGATTTTGACAAACTGGTTTTTTATGATGATTTAATTACCGAAGATACTGATGGATCTGTAGAAGTTCCAATATTAGATAGTAAATCAGACATTGATGCATCTGTTTCCATTTTAGCTTATAATAAAGATATTTGGTTTGGTTTTACTATGGATCATTTGTTAATGCCAAACCGATCTTTAAGTGGAAATGTGAGTAAAGATCCTTTTAAGTATACAATCTATGGTGGTACTAAATTCAAGATATTCGAAAAATATAATCTTTTAAGTGGTCAAAGTCTTTCTCCATCGTTTTTGTTTAAAATTCAGGATGAATATAGTCAGCTTGACTTAGGGCTATATTGGTATCAAATGCCATTGGTTATTGGGATTTGGTATCGCGGAATACCATTATTCAAAGAACTTAAAAGTAATGATGCATTGGCCTTTCTTATAGGTTTTAAAATGGATCAGATAAGTATTGGATATAGTTATGATTTAACTATTTCTCAATTAGTTGGATTTACAGGAGGTGCTCACGAAATATCGGTTAATTATCAATTTAATCAAGGAGTAACAGCACGAGAAAGACGAAAAGGACTGCCATGTCCTACGTTTTAAGAAAATAGGGTATAAGGGTAAGGGTATAAGGTATAAAGTCAAAATCAAAATATCTATTTATTCAAATTTGTGAAACCGCCATATTTTAGTTAACAAAATCACATTAGAAATAAAATTTACAGCATGGGGCTTCATGTCTTCCAAACAGGCTATCATAGCTTTTAAAATAATTTTATTATGATTAAAATTTTGAGCTCTTGCCTATGCAAGTTATACCAAGTCGCGTTCATAGAGATAAGATTGAATATGAACGCTTACTTGGGATAATGCCGATCGACTTTCAAAATAATTTTAGGAGTATGCGAACTAAAATTATACATTTGAAAGCGAATCGGTATTAGTGCCCCTGTTTTCTGCAAATAAGGTTGGTGGTATTTTATCTTACCACTAAATCTCTAAGACACTAAATCTCACTAAGATTATTTGCTAAGTAAACGACGTTAATTGTTAATTGTTAATAAATAGCCCGTAGGGCTTAAATGTCAATAAAAAGGTACAACTAAAGATAAATCATTGTCCGTAGGACATAAATTACTACATCTAAATCCTGTTTATTCCCTTCGGAAAAAATTATTCATAGCTAATTTTTTATTGTTATTATTCTCCTACGGAGAAAAGGAGTAAATTTAATTTTAGTAAAATGGAGTATAAGAAAAATACAAATCATATTATAAAAAATACGGATTAAACTTTAATAAATTAAATTGCTTCATTATCTTTAATCATTAAAAATTCAAAAAAAGTATCCATGAAAAACTTTCGAATTCTAACCTTTTTCTCTTTGTTATTATTTCTATCGATAACATTAAAAGCACAAACAGATAGTTTAAATGTTAAAAACCTGACACGGTCTGAAGTTTTAAAACTGGATTACAACCAACTTTTAGCTTTACCATTCGAAGACTTACTATTTATTGCAAATAAGCTAGGAGTTACAATTGATGAATTATTAAACATGAGCATGACCGTTGGTTCTAAAACAAGTTTAACCCCTCGCGAAACTCCAGGAATAGTTAGTATTATAACATCGGATGAAATAAGAACCAGTGGATCCAGAGATTTGATAGATATATTACAAACTGTCCCGGGATTAAATTTTGGCTATGATATAGATGGAGTGATTGGGCTTATTTCCAGAGGGAACTGGGCAAACGAAGGTAAGATACTTGTTTTGCTTGATGGTCAGGAAACAAATGAAGGAATGTATACTACATCTCAATTTGGAAATCATTTCCCGGTTGATCAGATTGAAAGAATTGAAATAATTCGGGGTCCAGGTTCTTCTTTATATGGTGGATATGCCGAATTGGGTGTTATAAATATTATTACAAAATCAGCATATACAATCGATGGAGTTGAAATATATGGAACTGCTGGTGCATTCTCCGACATGTTAAGTAGAAAATCTGCAGGTATAAATATCGGAAAATCGGTTAATGATTTTGCTGTTGATTTTAAAACATTTTATGGCACTGGAACTCGTACAAATATTGAATTTACCGATTTTTGGGATGACACATACAGTCCCAAAGACAACCATTTCGATTACCAAACAGTTAATATGAACCTTGGTGTATCATATAAAGATCTGGAAGCCCGGTTTATTTTTGATGATTTTATTCCAAATGCAACCGGATATGAAGAAGCTGAACGTAACCGATTTCATAGTTTGTACGGACAAATAAAATACACTATTGATATAAGTGATAAATTTAAAATACTGCCCTCTGTAAGTTATAAAAATCAAATTCCATTTTGGTTTGCAACTGATGACTGGTATTATAAAAAATCGTATTCCAAAATAAATGGTGCTATAGATTTAATTTATCAACCTACAGAAAAATTTGATATAATTGGAGGGGTTAATCATAAATACGAGTATGCCGAAGATCTTGATTCCGACCCTGACGTAACTTTCTATAATGGCAAAAAAGAAATATCATATAACACCAGTTCAGTTTATTTTCAAGGTACATATAAAACAAAACTTGTGAATATATTTTTGGGAGCACGTTTCGATAATCATTCTGAAGTAGGAAGTAATTTTTCGCCTCGAATAGGACTTACTAAAGTGTACTCTAATTTTCATTATAAATTATTGTATAGCAATGCTTTCAGAACGCCATCATTCGAAAACATTAATCTTAATCAGGACATTAAATCTGAAAAAACAAATGTCCTTGAGCTTGAATTGGGCTACAAATTGAATGATAATATGTTTATTACTTCAAATTTATTTTACATAGTAATTAACGATCCAATTGTGTATAGATGGGATAGTGAATCGGACGAAGAGTTCTACGAAAATTATGATAAAACAGGAACGCAAGGAGCAGAGATACAGTATATTGCAAAATATACGAAATGGTCACTCGATTTAAGCTATTCATATTATTCAGCAAAAAATTTAAATATGGTAATTCCATATTCAGTAGATGTAGATAATAATATTTTAAAAGGAAGTCCACAGAACAAATTGACTTTAAAAGGATTCTATAACATAACTCAGAATATTTCTATTGCACCATCATTTGTTTATTTTGGTAAACGATATGGATTTATTGAAAATAATTTAGAGCAAACATATACCGACCCTTCGCTTCAGATAAATGCTTTTCTATTATTTAAAAATCTGGGATTTAAAAATTTCGATTTAGGAATTGGTGTATACAATATTCTAAATAATGACTTCAGATACATTCAGCCTTATGGTGATTATGATATTGCTGAAGCTCCATATCCTGCAGGAGCAAGAGAGTTTACTATTAAGCTGAATTATAAATTCTAATATTTCTTAAAACTCAAAAGATCACTTTCTATCGTCTCCAGGACATAGAAATGTGATCTTTTTTATAAATTATTTCTACTTATTATTTACAATTAATTCTTCAATAGTTCTTTTTGGAACGTGATGAGTTTGGTTTTCGTCTCGATAATATTTTATATCATCATTTTTTACTTCTTCTATTACAACTCCTTCCTTTGGTTTTCCTAATGCAATAACAAGCAAAATTTCAAGTGATTCATCAAGATTTAATAACTCCTGAAGCTTCTTTTTGTTAATACTTGCAAAAATACAACCGCCCAGTCCTTGCTCTACAGCTCCCAAAAGCATACTTTGCGAAACTATACCATGATCACACATAAAATTGGTTGTTAAATTGGTATCGCCCATAATAACGATATATGCAGAAGGTTTTTCTCCTTCTTCTGGCCCATTCCAGTCTTTTAAATAAGCTGCCCACGAAAGTGTCGAAAATATTTTTTCGTTTGTAATAGAATCACTCGATAAAAAATATTTTAATGGCTGAAGATTTCTTCCCGATGGTGATAACCGGGCTAAGTTTATCAGTTCTTTTAAAAAGCTGAATTGGATTTCATGCTCTTGGTAAAACCTTCTGTAACTGCGATTTTTTAAAACTAAATCTTTTATCATAATAAATCGTCAATTCAAATGGACTAAAGTCCATAATAAATTTTAACTTACTAACCCCAGGCTTAAGCCTGGGGTTAAATGAAATTCACAAATTAGGGCTTTAGCCCATTAATTTTATTTCTAATAATTTGTTTGTTCAAGCTCAAAATACGCTTTTGGGTGACCACAAGCAGGGCAATTTTCTAATGCTTTTTTACCTTCGTGAACATATCCGCATTTACGACAAACCCAATGTTCTTTTTCATCACTTTCGAATACCTTTCCTTCTTCAATATTCTTAAGTAGTTTTAAATATTTTTTTTCGTGTTCTGCTTCTACTTTTGCAATCAGTTTAAATGCAGTAGCAATTTGTTTAAAACCCTCTTCTTCGGCAATCTTTGCAAACTCAGGATAAAGTTCTGTCCATTCTTCGTTTTCACCGGCAGCAGCAGCTTTTAAATTTTCATGTGTTGTAGCAATTACGCCGGCAGGATAAGATGCAGTTATTTCAACTACACCACCTTCTAGAAATTTGAAAAATATTTTTGCGTGAGTTTGTTCTTGCAAAGCTGTTTCCATAAAAAATTCAGCTATTTGTTCAAAACCATCTTTTTTAGCTTGTTTTGCAAAAAATTCATATCTGTTTTTTGCTTGCGATTCACCTGCAAATGCTTTTAATAAATTTTTTTCTGTGCGAGTACCTTTTATTGAGCCCATAAATTGTTTTAATTATTATTTTTTTGAGTTGATTTTTAATAACGTGCAGCAATTATATTCCAATCGATTAGTTTCCAGAAACTTTCAATGTAATCAGGTCGCCGGTTTTGATAATCAATATAATAAGCATGTTCCCAAACATCACAGGTTAAAATTGGTTTTAATCCATCGCGTAAAGGATTAGCTGCATTCGATGTTTGAATAATTTCAAGTGCACCATTTGGTTTCTTAACAAGCCATGTCCATCCTGAGCCAAACAAAGATTTTGCTGCAGTAGAAAATTTATCTTTAAAAATATCGAGTGAGCCGTAATCTCTGTAGATTGCATCTGAAAAGGCACCATTTTTAAGCAAATCAAATTTATCTTTTCCAAATTGTTCAAAATAAAATGTATGATTCCAAACCTGGGCTCCATTATTAAAAATTCCACCTTCAGATTCTTTTATTATGGTTTCAAGATCAGCTTTTTCGAATATTGTTCCTTTAATAAGGTTGTTCAGGTTATTTACATAAGCTGCATGGTGCTTATCGTGATGAAATTCCAATGTGCGTTTACTTATCATTGGTTCTAATGCATCGTAAGCATAAGGTAGTTTAGGTAATTCGAATATCATATTGCTCTTTTTAAAGTTTAGTCTATTTTCTTAAAAACAAATTTATAAAATATAAGTTAGTAAGAGTAATTTTCTACAATAAAAGAAATAGCCGGAGAAAATTCCCCGGCTATATCAATACCTAAAAAACAACTAAAAAAACAACTATAAAAATCGTTTAGCAACTTTTTCCCAATTAACCACATTCCAAAAAGCATCAATGTATTCTATTCTGCGATTCTGATATTTCAAATAATATGCATGTTCCCAAACATCAAGTGCTAGTATTGGAATCCCCTTAATTTCAGCTATATCCATCAAGGGATTGTCCTGATTTGGAGTAGAATTAACAATTAGTTTTCCGTTCTGATTTATTAACCAGGCCCAACCTGATCCAAAACGAGTGGTCGCAGCTGCATTAAAAAGTTCCTTTAGTTTTTCGAATGAGCCAAAGTCTCTTTGTATTGCTTGTAATAAATCTCCTTTTGGCTCACCACCACCTTTGGGAGACATTATGTCCCAAAACAAATTGTGATTGTAAAACCCTCCGCCATTGTTTCGAATTACCATTGTTTGTTTTGAAATATTCTTCAGAATTTCATCAATAGATTTTGTTTCCAGTTCTGTACCTTTAATGGCATTGTTCAGGTTATTTGTATATGCAGCATGATGCTTTGTATAATGTATTTCCATTGTTCTTGCATCGATATATGGCTCTAAAGCATCGTATGCATAATCTAATTTTGGTAACTCAAATGTCATAACATTGTATTTTTATATTAAACAATAAAATAATTTATATAGATTCTAAATAACGAAACAAAAAATAGTTTCTTTTGTTTAAAATATAAAAGTTAAAAATGAAAATTTTTAAAGAAATACACATTGAAAGTTTAATTGAACAGATTCCTGAATAAGTAAATTATTTAGCACAAAAAGGAATTCAGTGTATTGCTTGTGGAGAACCGATTTGGGGAACACTTGATGAAGCAGCTAAGAAAAAAGGGTTTAATGATTCTGAAATTAAAAGTTTATTGTTGAAATAATGAAATTATAAGTTGCTCTTTTTATTAAAATTCTGTAACTAAACAAAGTTCCATCTAAAATTTTATTATTCTCTATTTAGAATAATAAAAAATTAACAGCAAAGCACTCATTTTAAATCGTAAATTTTACAAAGAAGACATATTCAACAACATAGCGTTCTTTGTGTAAATACTTTGTGTCCTTTGCGGTAAAAATTTATTTTGTAATAAACATAAATTCAGCACTATAACCATACTGATTAGTTGCAAATTTTCTAATTGTATTTATGTTCGATTAAGTAATTTTTCACATAATCTTCAACACCATCTTCAAGGCTGGTAAAAGGTTTTACATAACCAATTGCTTTTAGTTTGCTCATGTTTGCTTCTGTAAAATACTGGTATTTATCACGAATATCTTCGGGAGTATCAATAAAATGAATATCCTCTTTTACCGACATTGCTTTAAATGTATTTTTTGTAAGATCTAAAAATGATCGGGCTTTACCTGTACCTAAATTGTAAATTCCTGAGTTTTTTCGGTGATTCATAAAGAAATACAAAACATCAACTACATCTTTAACATAAATAAAATCACGTAATTGCTCACCATCTTTAAATTCGGGTTTGTGCGATCGGAAAAGATTCATTTTTCCGGTAGAACTTATTTGTTTAAATGAGTGAAGAATAACAGAAGCCATTCGTCCTTTATGATATTCGTTTGGTCCGTAAACATTAAAAAACTTTAAACCTACCCAGAAATATGGTTTTTGAAGCTGATTAATTGCCCATTTATCAAAATCGTTTTTCGATTCACCGTAAGGATTTAATGGTTTTAACTGCTCAATCAAATCGTGCCTGTCGTCGTATCCAAGTTCACCTCCACCATAAGTGGCTGCTGACGATGCATAAACAAAAGGTAGCCCATATTCAATACATTTTTTCCACAATTTTTGGGTGTACCCGATATTTAATTTTTCAAAAATCGCTTTATCGAATTCTGCAGTATCGGTTCTTGCTCCAATGTGAAAAACAAATTGAATAAATCGCTGGTTCTGGTCAATCCACTCAAAAAGCTCATCGCGATGAACACTATGAGTGAATTTTTTACCTTCGAAGTTTTTGTTTTTTTCGTCTCTCGAAAAATCATCAACAAGTACAATGTCTTTATAACCCTCGTCGTTCAATTTACGAACAAGATTACTACCAATAAAACCTGCTGCTCCGGTTACTATAATCATAATTTAACTGTTAAATCAGGACGCTAAGTTAAAAATATTCTTTCATTCATATCAGGAATTGCTTCCAAAGAAATTGCTTTCTTGTATAAAACGCGAATAGCATCTTTTCCTTCTTTACCCAAATCAAGGCTGTAATTATTTACATATAAATTAATGTGTTTATACATAACTTCTTCGCTCATTTCCTGAGCGTGTTTTTTTATATAATCCGATCCTGATTTTGGATTTTGGAATGCATATTCGACACTTTTTTTTAATATTCTGTTAATCTTAAGTTGTAGGTCATTATTTAGGTTTCGTTTTATTGCAATTCCACCTAAAGGAATTGGTAATCCTGTTTCTTTTTCCCAAAACTCACCCAAATCAATAATTTTTTTCAATCCTTTTTTTTCATAAGTAAATCGGCTTTCATGTATTATTAAGCCTGCATCTGTTTCATTATTTAAAACTACTTCTTCAATATCAGAAAATAAATATTCTACTTTGTTTATTGCTTTTGGATAGGCAATCTTTAGTAATAAATTAGCTGTTGTATGTTCGCCGGGAATAGCAATTTTAAGGTCATTTATTTCGTCAGGATAAACCTTTCGTTTACTGATAAGCAATGGGCCATTATTTTTACCTAATGCACTTCCTGAATCTAGCAGACAATAATTATGAGCGATATAAGCAAATGCATGAAAACTTATTTTGGTAACATCAAGTTCCTGATTTATTGCTTTTTTATTAAGTTCTTCAACATCGGCAATATGTAAATCAAAATCGATTCCCTCGGTATCAATTTTATGATGAATCATTGCATCAAAAATAAATGTATCGTTAGGGCAACTTGAAAAGCCTAAACTTACTTTTTGCATAGAAATTAAATTTTTTGCTCTTTATCTAGTACAATTAATAGTTCGAAAAGTTTATCGTTCAAATTGTTTATTGCTAATGGAATATTCCATTTGGCTTTTTCTCTTTCTTTGACATAATTTGATATTGCACGAATCTGAATAAATTTTACTTTTTGCATTATACAAACATAAAAAAAAGCGGCTCCTTCCATAGTTTCTATATCGGAATTGAATTTTTCTTTAAATCGCTTTGAAGATTCAACATTACCATGAGTTGTATTTACAGTTATTGCCGATATTTCATTTATATTTTTAAAAAATGAGTATTCGAGAACTGTTGAATTGATTAACATAGAATTAGTAAAAGGGAATTCTGACTCTAACATAAATCCTTTTTCAAATAATGTTGAAAAAGATTGAGAATCTTCAATCCCTAAATCTGCAAACTGATCTTTAAGAACTATAAAAACATCACCAATATTAATTTCTGATCTAAAACTGCCGGCTATTCCAGCATTTATAACTAAATCGTATTTGGTCTTATTTAAATGATTAGTTAGAGAATAGGTTGTAAAAACACTACCAATTCCTGTTATTAAAACATCAACAAAAAGTGAATTGTATTGATAACTAATAAGATTGCTGTGATTACTTTGTAAAGTAATCAGTTTTGATTTTATTGGAAATATTTCTTTTTCGGTTGCAGAAACAATTAATATCTTCATAAGTATTTGTTACTTTTGCATTTTCAAATATATTGTTTTTGTAGCAAAAAATATATTAAATTAGTGATTCAAAAATTATGAAAAACTAAATCACTAATAAAAACGAAAATATGGTATTTATTACCCGGAGAGAACAATTTAGTGCAGCACACCGACTTTTTAAAAATAATTGGGATGATGAAAAAAACCTGGAAGTTTTTGGACAATGCTCGAATCCCAATTGGCATGGACACAATTATGTATTATTTATTACTGTTAAAGGTGATGTTAATCCGGAAACCGGATTTGTTGTTAATATTAAAAAATTAAGTGCCATAATTAGAGAATCAATAATTAGTAAACTTGACCATAAAAATATTAATATTGATGTTGATTTTATGAGAGGAAAACTTGCTTCTACAGAATATCTTGCAATAAGTATTTGGGAGCAACTTGAAGCTTCAATAACTGAGTTGGGAATTCAATTACATTGTGTGAAATTGATGGAAACAGAAAATAATTATATTGAATATTACGGAAATTAAATTATCATGGAAATAATTAATAATGGGGTAAAAACCTTCGAAAATATTGGATATTCAAGAATTGATAAATGGGATTCTGAAAAAACAGCAGAGTTGGCAAAACATTATAAAGCAATTCTTGAATTAATTGGAGAAGATACAACCCGTGAAGGTTTACTCGATACACCGGTTCGTGTAGCTAAATCGATACAATTTTTAACTAAAGGATATAATATTGATCCAAAAGATATTTTAAAATCGGCAACTTTTCGCGAAGATTACAAACAAATGGTAATTGTTAAAGATATTGAACTGTATTCAATGTGCGAGCATCATATGATTCCTTTTTACGGAAAAGCGCATGTTGCGTCTATTCCTAACAAATACATTACAGGATTAAGTAAAATTGCTCATGTTGTTGAGGCTTATGCACGCAGGTTGCAAGTTCAGGAACGTTTAACCATGCAAATTCGTGATTGTATTCAGGATACATTAAACCCTTATGGTGTAGCTGTTGTTATTGAAGCATCACATATGTGTATGCAAATGAGAGGTGTTCAGAAACAAAACTCTGTAACTACAACTTCTGCATTTACAGGTGCATTCTTACGCGATACCAAAACACGCGAAGAGTTTATTCATTTGATTGGTTCGAGGCTACATTAGAAGGCGAGAGGCAAAGAGCGGAGAGTTTATGTAGTTTGTTGAAGAGTATAGTGTTAAGGTTAGCTTTAACACTTTTTTTGTTTTATATCATATACCATATACCATTTACCCTTTATAACCACGGTACCACTGAGTTTTTCACGGTTACACAGAGCATAAGTTTCCTGCTGCCACTTTTTACTTTTTCCTGTCTTCGGCATTCATGCTTTTTCCTTTATATTTTTGTCTTTTATCTTTCTCTTACTACTGCCACTTTTCACTTTTATACCCTATACCCTATACCTCATACCTTTTCAAAATACAGCTAACTATCAATTTATTAACCATTTAACAAAAAGATTTGCCATTTCGTTTGATTTTGTTATTTTTGTCGGCTGTTAAATAAAATATTAACCAATAATTAAGATATGAACGCATATGTATTCCCTGGACAAGGAGCACAATTTGTTGGAATGGGTAAAGATCTTTACGAAAAATATCCAATTGCAAAAGAGCTTTTTGAAAAAGCGAATCAAATTTTAGGTTTTAGAATTACCGATTTAATGTTTAATGGTACTGAAGAAGATCTAAAACAAACCAAAGTTACCCAACCTGCTATTTTCTTGCATTCAGTGATATTAGCAAAAACGTTAGAAAATTTTAAACCTGACATGGTTGCAGGGCATTCATTGGGTGAGTTTTCTGCTCTTGTTGCTAATGGAGCTTTATCGTTTGAAGATGGATTAACTCTTGTTTCGAAACGTGCTATGGCTATGCAAAAAGCATGTGAGAAAGAACCATCTACAATGGCCGCAATTATTGGCTTAGATGATGCAATAGTTGAAAAAATTTGTTCTGAAATAAATGAAGTTGTTGTTGCTGCTAATTACAATTGTCCCGGACAGTTGGTAATTTCAGGATCAATGAAAGGTATTGAAATTGCTTGTCAGAAATTAACTGAAGCAGGTGCAAAAAGAGCTCTTCCTTTAAAGGTCGGTGGTGCATTCCATTCTCCACTTATGGAGCCAGCTCGTGTTGAATTAGCTGAAGCAATTAATTCAACCACATTTTCAAAACCTGTTTGCCCTGTTTATCAGAATGTTGATGCTAAACCTTATAGCAATGCAGAACAAATAAAAGAGAATTTAATTAAGCAATTAACATCGCCTGTTAAATGGACTCAGATTATGCAAAATATGATTGCAGATGGAATGAGCTCATACACCGAAGTAGGTCCTGGAAATGTATTACAAGGATTACTTAAAAAAATTAGCAAAGATATTCCTACTCAAAGTGCATAATTACACTTTATAAAAAAGTAAAAGCCTTGATTTTTCAAGGCTTTTTTTATGTGGTAATACTTTTTTTTAGATTTTAATCTTTAAACTTTATACTGATATTCTGAATGGTTTCAGTATGTAAACTTAATGGCACCGGGGAAACCTTTACTAAACCTTGTAAAATCTTCTTTTGTTTATCATTTAAATCACACATTGTAAAATCGTATTCAATTTTTACTTCTGCAACCCTTCGTGGATTTTCAGACATAATCTTCCATGTTTTTGCTGTTGCACCATCAATTCTAAATCCACTTGCTTCGGCTTTAATTCCCATAATTGTAAAAATGCAACTTGCAAGCGATGTTGCCAATAAATCGGTAGGAGAGAAGGTTTCTCCTTTTCCATGATTATCAACCGGAGCATCAGTTATTAGTTTATTTCCGGATTGAACATGAATTGCCTCTGTTCTTAATTGACCAATGTATTTTGTACGAATTGTTTCCATAATATTATCTGTTTAATATTGTACAAACAAAAATAATCAATTTTAGTTTTAATTAGTAAAAACAAAAAAAGCGATAGAGCAATTTCTACCGCTTATTTTAAATTAAAAATTACTTTTATTTGCCTAAAAGAAATTTCTCAATAGCATTTATAAACATTTGCTTTGTTTCTTCTTTCGATTGTCCAATTCCTGAACTCATTTGTGGTCCACCAACTTTAGGACAATATAAAAACGCAGGAATACCTTGGACTCCAAATACACCGGCAATCTCCTGATCTTTCTGAACATCTACTTTATAAACATTGATTCTTCCTTTATATTCCAGAGCTATTTCTTCAAGTATTGGGCCAGCAATTTTGCAAGGACCGCACCAATCAGCATAAAAATCAACAATACAAGGAAGCTCGCCTTCGAATTTCCATTCTTTGTTTTTTTCATAATCCATTACTTTTTCTTTAAACTCTTCTTTTGTTAAAGTAATGGTTGCTTTTTCTGTACTTTTTATAGGATTTTCAATTTTTGCATTATTTTCAGTCCCTTTATTTTCTTTACTTTGACAAGCTGTTGATATTCCAATAGAACCGATTAATAATAGAATAAATACTTTTTTCATGAATTTGTGTTTTAAAT
>MENE01000171.1:0-4001 GCA_001769005.1 Bacteroidetes bacterium GWA2_31_9b
ACGGCCTGAGCATGTTTGTGTAAACGATATGATTATAACTGCTACAGCACAGGCAAATTCATTGTATAAAGTAACAGAGTAGTTATGAGTTAATACTAGAATTATGATAAAAATTACTATTTCACTTCTGTTTGTTTTTATAATATCAATTACTGATTTTTTTGCTTGTACAACAGCAATTGTTTCTGGCAAATACACTTCCGATGGCCGACCAATATTGTGGAAACACAGAGATTCCGATTTTAATCAAAATAAACTTATGTTTTTTACTGATGGCAAATATGAATACATTGGTTTAGTAAATTCGGAAGATTTTGAAGGAAAAGAAGTCTGGGCAGGAACAAATTCAACCGGTTTTTCGATAATGAATGCAGCACTTTATGATGTTAATCTCAAGAATCCTACAGATTATAAAGACCGTGAAGGTTTTGTAATGAAAATGGCACTACAGCAATGCGCAACTATTGAAGATTTTGAAAAATTACTAAATCAACTTCCTAAGCCTCTCGGTGTAGCAGCCAGTTTTGGTGTTATTGATGCTCAGGGTGGAGCTGCATATTACGAAACCGATAATAACGATTTTGTAAAATTCGATGCTAATGATCCAAGAGTAGCTCCAAATGGATATCTTATACGAACTAACTTTTCATATAGAGGAGAAAAAGATAAAGGATTTGGTTATATCCGATACGAAAATGCTCACGATCATTTTAATCTAGCTTTTGCTTCAGGTAATTTAAACTACAAAACCATAATTAGCGAGTTTGATCGTTCATTCTATCATTCTCTTTTAAAAATTGATTATAGCGAAAACATTGATGAATATTCACAAAATACAAAATTTATTAATGCCGAAGATTTAATCGTTCGAAATAGTTCAGTTGCATCAGTAATAATTCATGGTGTTAAAAAAGGTGAATCCCCCGAATTTACAACCATGTGGACTATTTTGGGATTTTCGTATACTGCAATCGCAATTCCTGTTTGGATTAAAGGAGGTTCGAGTTTACCTACAATACTAATGGCAAATAAAAGTACTAAAGCTCCAATGTGTGATATGTCGCTCGAGTTAAAGAAAAAATGCTACCCCATAGACCGTGGTTCGGGTTATAAATATTTAAATATTTCTGCAGTAATAAATAAAGACTATACAGGTATTCTTCAAAAATTACAACCAGTTGAGCAAACAATTTTTCTGGAAACTGATAAACGAATTTCAGATTGGAGAATAAATCTTATGAAAAAAGATCAAATTCAGGAATATTACAAATGGCTCGACAACTATGTTATGGAAGAATACAAAAGGCTTTTTCCTGATATTTAAAGGGTATTGGGTATTGGGTATATGCGTTATTTCGTTTACTTTATACTTTCTTTAACTAAAAGCTGACAGCTAAAAGCTAGTAACTTTTTAAAACCTACTGATATATCCAAAATGGATTTTTGCTGAACTTATTTCTATTGGATTATCGAACTGTTTGCCTAATGCATAGCTGAGCGAAAAAATACCAACATTTGTTTCAAAATTTATTCCGGCTCCAAATCCTTGGGGAAAATCTTCAACAGTTTTCTCCATAAGTTTTTGGTAGTAGTATGCACCATTCCAGAATAAATAAAATACTGAATTCTGCTCAAATGAATATCTTAATTCAATATTCTGGATTGAATAAATTGACGCGTTAAACGCATTTTCGTCGAACCCTCGTAGTGTTTTCGCACCACCAAAACGATACATTTCGTTTTCAAAAACAAAAGCTTGTTTATCGTTTTCGGCATAATGGTCGAGATATCGGGTTGAATTCCCATAGTGAAAAACAAAATTCCTGTAAATCGGAAAAAAGATATCAAAATTTAATCCAGCTTCAAACTCAAGCATATTTTTATCAATTGAAAAGTTTATTGAATCAAGTGCAGGATTTACATTTTGTACTGATTTTGTTCCAAAACCTCCTGAAATGTTAAAAACTATTCCTCGATGTGGATTCAGTTTATTATCGAGATCGCTATAAAACAATGAAACTCCATACGTTCGCGATTCAAAATCGGATAGGTTTGTTGATATTTGTTGATTTTTGTCGCCTAAAAGTGATGAGCTTTTGTATTTATAATAAACTCTTACGTAATTATCTGTAGATAAAAGGAATAGGATTCCCGAATTCCAATTTATCGATAAAAATGTAGAATCTTTTTTGTATAAATCGAAATCTGTATCAATGCCAATAAGCAAATTAAATAAGTAAGGAAATGTAAATCCTACATTTAATTTCTGGGTTGATGATTCTGTTTTTTCCCAATTTATTAAGAACTCCTCTCCTCTTCGAAATGAGTTGATTAAATACAGATTTAATTCGCCTGTAATTAATAGTCCACTTGATTCTTCATCATTCTTATTTTTCGAATCGGGTAAAAAGCCAATTATTCCGTTAAATTGATTTGCTTTTTTATTTTTTAGATACAGATAAACATCAACACCAGAATCTCTAAATTCTAATTCAGTGGGTTTTATCTGACTTAAAAATGGGATGTTACTGATTTTCTTATCAATAGCATTTATTTTTTTTTGCGAAAACTCATCTCCGGGTTTTAAATTTAAAGAATGATAAATATAATTCCTCGACAATTTTGCCTCACCTTTAATAAAAATAGTATCAACCGATAAATATTCACCTTTATCTATAACTAAAGTTAAAGAAATAATGCTATCGCTGGTTAAATCTTTATGTGTTAAAATCCTTACAAAAGGATGTCCATGATTTTCGTAATAAGTAATGATCATTTCTTTTACCGAAATAAATTCTTTCACAGAAATAGTTTTATTTTCAAAACTCGTTGGATTTATTTTTAAATCGCTTTCTATTTCAGAATCGAGTCCTTCAAATTCAAAATTCCCCCAGCCAAACTGTTTCCCAATAAATACATATGCATTTACAAAAGTAGAATCAAAAACAAGAGAATCGACACTAGCAGAAATAAATCCATTATTCTGGAAATCAGCAATTAACCTATTTAGATGATTTAAAATTTGAGTACTATCTCCCGAGAAATTGATATATAACTTAACCTGTTTTTCTGAGTCAGTAGTCAATTGGTCTTCGGTAAATAATTGTAAATAAAACTGTTTCTCTTGTGCAAAAAGAAAATTCTCACAAGAAAAGAAGAAGATAAGAAGCAGTATGTAAAATGAATTTTTCAATCAAATTTATCTGAAAACAAATATAATGAGTTATTACCAAGTTACATTCAAAAAGGAAAAATTCCGAATTTGAATGTTTACTTGGTATTATGCCGATGCAGTTCAAAAATAATTTCAAAAACAAAGTGCATTAAAATTAAATTTCCGAACGCTATCGGTATAACCGATAAATTTAAGAAATATTGTAAAAGAAAGCTTTTAGCTTTTAGTTAATTACAAATCACTGGTTTAAAAATCCCTGATCGTGCAATACTTTCATAAACACTTTTGAAAAATGCAAGTTATCGGCTTTTTTGTATCGATTATCTGTAAATATCTGAGCCAGTGATTCTTTTTTGTTTTCAATTAACAATTTTTTTGTAGATTCTAATGCTTCTTTATCTGCAAAAATGCGATCAATGTCTTCGGTGGAATAATCTTTATAGGTTTCGTAATGCACTACTCCTTCGAGAGGTAACCGATCGGTTAAACCCGGATTTTCATTAGGATAACCCATAATAACTGTAGTAATTGGAATTACTCCTTTAGGTAAGGTAAGTATTTCAATTATTTTATCGGCAGTATACGTGGTAGTTCCAAGGTAACAAATACCTAATCCTTTTTCTTCGGCAGCAATACAGCAATTCTGGGCAACAAGCATTGCATCAATTACAGCATTGGTAAACCAAAGAAAGTTATCGTATCCCGGCTCTGCATTACGAGCTTTACACCATTTATTAAAGCGGTTAATATCGGCACAAAAAGTAAGTAAAACAGGAGCTTGCATTACCATTGGCTGATTAAAGTGTGTTGGAGCCAATTTTTTCTT
>MENE01000171.1:4007-15471 GCA_001769005.1 Bacteroidetes bacterium GWA2_31_9b
CGTATCGATTTGTGATTGAATATAGTGCTTAGCATAACGATTCGGTTTTAAAATTCTTAAGAAATTAATTGTTGCAAACTTACAAAAAAAAGAATCATCACGTTGTGATAGAAATCAGGTTTCAAGATTAAGATTCAGATTCAGGATGCAGGATACAGAAGTCAGGAAAAAAAACCACGATCCACAGCCCACAATTAACAATGATCAATAAACAATTACCAATTCAAGAACTTAACTATAAATATATTCATGAGATTTAGCTAGTAGCTAGCAGCTCACAGCTTTTTAAAAAAAATCAGGATATCCAATTTTATTGTTAAATACATTAGCATATTAGCACATTAACAAATTGGCACATTAACAAATTGGCACATTAACAATTTCCACCTTGTTTACATATTGAATAGCTATTTAACAAAAAAATTAAACAATTCGTGAACCAATTGAATAAAATCTTGTTTTAGATTAAGATAACAAACTTAAAACCCTAAGATTATGGCAGATTTATCAACAACCTACATGGGATTAAAATTAAAAAATCCATTAATATCAGGAGCTTCAAATCTTGCATTAGATTTAAAAAAAATTAAAGCAATGGAAGAAGCGGGTATAGGCGCTATTGTATACAAATCGTTATTTGAAGAACAGATTAACCTTGAATCTGCTCAAATGGATGATGATTTACATTTATATGATGATCGACATGCTGAAATGATTCGAATTCATCCAAATATAAAACATGCGGGTCCTAAAGAATTTCTAATTCAATTAAAAAAGATTAAACAAAGTACATCTATACCAATAATAGCAAGCTTAAATGCAATTTATATTGAAACATGGGTAGAATATGCTAAATTAATTGAAGAAACTGGTGTTGATGCATTAGAGATTAATCTTTACACTATTCCTAAAAACTTTGACCAAAAAGGTAATGATTACGAAAACATGCAGCTTGAAATAGTAAAAACAATAAAAAAATCAATAAAAATACCTTTAACTGTTAAATTAAGCTCAACTTATAGCAATCCATTAAATTTTATTTTTGAAATTGATAAATTAAAAGTTGATGGGGTTGTTTTATTTAATCGTTTTTTCGAACCCGATATCGATATTATCTCAGAAAAACATTTATCTCCATTTAATTTAAGTAAAAAAGGTGATTTTGGAAATTCTTTGAGATATACTGGATTATTATATGGGAATATTAGATCAGATATATCTAGTTCTTCAGGAATTTTCGATGGTGATGATGTTATAAAAATGATTCTTGCAGGTGCTACGACTGTTCAGGTAGTTAGTACACTTTATAAAAATAAAATTAGTCATATTACAACTATATTAAACGATATAAATTTGTGGATGGACAAAAAAGGGTATACTTCAATAGATGATTTCAGGGGGAAATTATCGAGAAAAAATACGAACGATCCATATGTTTACAAACGAGCTCAATATGTTGATATTCTTCTAAATAGCTCCGAAAAGCTTTTAAAGAATTATCAGTTATAGCTAACAATTTTTATAAAAAAAGAAAGCTGTTACATCATTTGATGTGACAGCTTTCTTTTTTAAATTAAACCTGAATTATTTCAATTTAACAATAATATCTCCCTTTGAAACATTATCGCCATGATTGAAGTAAATTTCATCAACTTCACCATCAAATTCGGAGATAATTTCATCGTAGGTATAATTACTTTCAATGTAGCAAATACGTTGACCCTTTTTAACCATATTGCCTAGTTCAATAGCTTTTTCTTCAATAAAATAATTCAAATTGTAGAAAATTTTGCCCATATATGGAGCAATAATATCTTTTTTACCTGCTTCAACTTTTTTAGATTGTTTTCCAGGTTTTGCTGTTGATTCACCTTTAACTTTTTGCAACTCTTCCTGAAAACGTTTTTTTGCAAGTCCCGATTTGTAATCACGATATTGTCTGTCGTGCATTGCAAACTCGAACAACTCTTCATCGTCAGATCCTAGCTCCCACCCATTTTCGATCATTTCTTTTCTAAACTTGTCCAACTCATCGGGATAAGCATCCTGGGGAATACCTGTGTAAAATTCTTTGCCCAACTTTTCGGCAAGTTTAACAATTTCAGGGTCTAAAGTTCCGGGTAATTTACCTGCTTTACCAAGAATCATATCCCATGAATTGTTGTCAATCATTTCAAATTTACCTTTTCCTTGTATCTCCTGCATTACATTGATTAAAGCAATATTTTTAACATACTGACTAAAAGGAGTTACAAGTGGTGGGTTTCCTAGTTTGGGCCATATATCAATTACTTCATCAAATAGCTTAACCAATAGATCATCTTCGGTCAACGCCTTTTTACCTTGTGATTCAATCATTTGGTTTATTCCTCTGTGAACACCTTTTAGGTCGGCCATTAAACTGCCCATCATTCCACCTGGCAATCCAGACTGAACCAACAATGAAGATGTAAATCGATTTTTTGGATCAATAAAATATCCAAGAAAATCATCCATAAAATCTTGAGTAAGTGCGCGGGCTTTCATGTATGCTTTCATATTTATTTCAGGAACTTTAAATCCATCATCTTTAAGCATAGCCTGAATAGTAATAACATCGGGATGAACCATTCCCCATGATAATGGTTCCATAGCAACATCAATATAATCTGCTCCGGCTCGTGCACACTCTAATGTAGATGCAACAGAAAATCCAGGGCCTGAGTGTCCGTGATACTGAACTATAATATGTGGATATTTCTTTTTGATCTGAGTAACCAGTTTTCCTAGTGTTGCAGGACGACCAACACCTGCCATATCTTTCAAGCATATCTCATCTGTTCCATATTCAACAGCCTTATCAACTACTCCCATATAATATTCAACTGTATGAATATCTGAATGTGTTATACTTAAAGTAGCTTGAGAAATCATGCCAGCTTCTTTGGCATATTTTATTGATAATTCAAGATTACGATGATCGTTTAACCCACAGAATGATCTAGCAATATCAACTCCCTGAGCTTTTTTAACTTTGTACATTAATCTACGAACATCGGCAGGTACAGGATACATTCGTATTCCATTTAATGCTCTTTCAAGCATATGGGTTTGAATACCTGCTTCATTAAATGGTTTTGTCCACTCGCGAACTGCTGTATTTGGATTTTCGCCATATAAAAGATTTACTTGTTCAAAAGCACCTCCATTGGTTTCTACTCTTGCGAAACATCCCATATCAATAATAACCGGTGCAATTTCTTTTAGCTGGTCAACTCTGGGTACATATTTACCCGATGATTGCCACATATCGCGATATACTAAACTAAATTTTATTTCTTTTGCCATAATATGTAATTTTCAATTTTTAATATAAAAATGAAAGCTCAAAATTAATTAAAAAATATTGATAGAATTATGTTATACAGCCTATTGCTGATTTATAATATTATAAAATGATATGAAAGATTGTACCTTAATTAATTGATTAAAAAAGAATTTTTATTTTTTTCAATTTTCAAATTGAGATAATTATGCAAGTTATTAAAATTGAATCAAATAATAAATAGCTATTATCACTAATTGATAGATAATGTTTTAATTAAAAATATTTACATTTGCCACATTATTAAAAAAAACGATTTTGGGTAGAGTATTAGCAATAGATTTTGGACAAAAAAGAGTTGGATTAGCAGTTACTGATCCATTACAAATTATTGCAAGTGCATTAGATACAGTTCATGTCAAAGACATCTGGGATTATTTATCAACTTATTTAATTAAGGAGAAAGTTGAAAAAATTTTAGTTGGTTACCCAATGCAAATGAACAATCAGCCGCCTCAGGCTGTTAGATTTATAAACCCGTTTGTTAAGAAACTGGTTAAAACATATCCTGATATAATAGTAGAGTTGGTTGATGAACGATTTACTTCAAAAATGGCTCATCAAACAGTTATTGATGCAGGATTAAAAAAGAAAGACAGACAGAATAAAGAACTGATTGACAGAATTAGTGCAACAATAATTTTGCAATCCTATTTAGAACGAAGAACAAAATAAAAATCATGATTTATCCTATTGTAATTTACGGATCTCCAGTACTACGAAAAGTGGCTCAAGAAATTGATAAAGACTATCCTGAATTAAATAAATTTATAACAGATATGTGGGAAACCATGTACGAATCTGATGGATTAGGACTTGCAGCTCCTCAGGTTGGAAAATCTATTCGTCTTTTTGTAATTGATGGAGAACCCCTTGAAGAAGATGAGCCAGCATTAAAAAATTTTAAAAAAGTTTTTATTAATGCCAAAATAATTGAAAGTTCAGCTGAAACTATTTCTCTTAATGAAGGATGTTTAAGTATTCCAAATTTAAGAGAAGAAGTAAGCAGACCAATAAAAATTAGAATTGATTATTTCGACGAACATTTTAATCATTTCGATGAATGGTACGAGGGAATGGCTGCAAGAGTTATTCAACATGAATATGATCATATCGAAGGCATTTTATTTACTGATAAAGTGAGTCCGTTAACAAAAAGACTAATAAAAGGTAAGTTAGCATCTATTTCTAAAGGTAAATTCTCCGTTGATTATAAATTTAGATTACCAAAATAATATATAAAAAAATTTTACCATTAATCCTTTAGTTTTGTAATTAAAGGATTTTTTTATATCCGATTTAAACTAACCTCAAGCTTTTTAGTCAAATATTCTGTTTTACACTTTTTAAATTGAAGTTTAAATATCAATGCATTAAATTTGTTTTTCTACACCTAAAATTTTAACTAAAAATAAATAATATGAAAAGAAATAATCAACAAAAATGGAGCCTTAGTTCAAAATTTTCAATTTTTTTATTGATGGTTTTATTTTTTGCAAACTTTACTCTATTTGCAAAAAAAGAAGATCCAAAAAAAGAAGAACCTACAATTAAATCAGAGCTATTAAGTGGTCTTAAGTTTCGAAACATTGGCCCTGCTTTTACATCAGGAAGAATTGCTGATTTTGCAGTAAATCCTGAAAATCCTTTTGAGTTTTATGTTGCTGTAGCTTCTGGTCATATATGGAAAACAACAAACAACGGAATTACATTTGAACCCATTTTTGATGATAATGGAACTTATTCTATTGGTTGTATAACAATGGATCCAAATAATTCAAATGTAGTTTGGACAGGAACAGGTGAAAATAATCACCAAAGAGCTCTGGGATATGGAAATGGAGTTTATAAAACTGTTGATGGAGGCAAATCATGGAAAAACATGGGTTTAAAAGAATCACGTCAAATTGGTATGATTGTTATTGATCCTCGCAATTCCGATGTGGTTTATGTTGCAGCTGAAGGTTCAGTTTGGGGTCCCGGAGGCGAAAGAGGATTGTATAAAACCACTGATGGTGGAAATACATGGTTAAAAGTACTTTCAATAAGTGAAAATACAGGTATAAATAATGTAGTTTTTGATTCAAGAAATCCTGATATAATCTATGCTACATCTGAACAACGACGAAGACATGTTCATACCAAAATTGGCGGAGGTCCTGAGTCAGGAATTCATAAATCGACTGATGCAGGAAAAACATGGAAAAAACTTGAATCCGGTTTACCTAAAGAAGATATGGGAGGTATTGGTATAGCAATTTCACCTGTTAATCCCGATGTAATTTATGCAATTATTGAAGCCGCTAACGAAACTGGAGGATTCTTCCGTTCAACCGACCGTGGTGAATCTTGGAAAAAAATGGGTGATTACACTTCACAAGGACAATACTATAATGAAATATACTGCGATCCGATAAATGTTGATAAAGTATTTTCTGTTGAAACAGTATCGCAGGTTACATATGATGCCGGAAAAACCTGGCAAAGTCTTGGTTTAGATAAAAGACATGTTGATGACCATGCATTATGGATAAATCCCAAAAATACCAATAATTTCATGATTGGTGGTGATGGAGGTGTTTATATAACGTATGATAATGGTAGTAATTACATGCATGTTCAGAATTTACCTGTTACACAGTTTTACAGAGTTGCAGTAGATAATGAGAAACCTTTCTACAATGTTTATGGAGGAACTCAAGATAATAACAGCTTTGGAGGACCTTCAAGAAATTTTAGTTCCGATGGCGTTACAAAAGGTGAATGGATTGTTACAATTGGTGGAGATGGATTCTGGACTCGCATCGACCCTCTTGACCCCAATATCGTTTATTCCGAATATCAATATGGTAATGTTTATCGTTTCGATAAAAAAAGTCATGAAACAGTTTACATTAAACCAATTCCTGCAAAAGGAGAATTGACATATAAATGGAATTGGAATACTCCTTTTATTATAAGTCCTCACAAAAATACAAGGCTATATATGGCAGCCAACGTTGTTTTTAAAAGCGATGACAGAGGCAATACATGGCAAAAAATTAGTGACGATTTAACAGCAAATATCGACAGAAATACATGGCCGGTTATGGATAAATACTGGAGCACCGATGCAGTTGCAAAAGATGTTTCAACATCACTTTATGGTATTATTATTTCTCTTGATGAGTCGCCTGTAAAAGAAGGACTTATTTATACAGGAACTGACGATGGTGTTATTTCTGTTACAGAAGATGGTGGGAAAAATTGGAGAAAAATTAGTTCTTTCCCAGGCATCCCTGCAAACACATACGTTAGCGATATTTATGCATCCCGTTTCGATGAAAATATTGTTTATGCTTCGTTCGATAACATTTTACGCGATGATTTCAAACCATATATTTTAAAAAGCACTGATAAAGGCAAAACATGGGTTTCAATAACAAAAGGATTACCTGAAAACGGAACTGTTCACACCTTAGAACAAGATTTTATTGATAAAGATTTACTTTTTGCAGGAACTGAATTTGGTGCTTACTTCTCGTATAATGGAGGAAATGAATGGATTCAGCTTAAAAATGGATTGCCTGCTAATGCTGTTAAAGATATTGCTATTCAACAACACGAGAATGATTTAGTACTGGCAACTTTCGGTCGTGGGTTTTATATACTCGACGATTATTCTCCACTACGTGAAATTAAACCTTCTTTAACTGAAAAAAATGCATATATCTTTCCAATAAAAAATGCTTTAAACTATATTCAAAGAAGTAATAAATATGGACAAGGGGCAAATGAATACTTAGGAGAAAACCCACCTTATGGAGCAACATTTACTTATTATTTGAAAGATGTTCCAAAAACCCAGAAAGAAATTCGACAGGAAAAAGATAAAGAATTATTTAAAGAAGGTAAACCAATACCTCAACCATCCTGGAAGGAATTAGAAAATGAAACAAAAGAAATTGCACCTTATTTGATTTTTACTATTGCAGATGAACAAGGAAATGTGATAAGGAAAATAACAAAATCACCATCGAAAGGAGTAAATAGAATAACATGGGATTTACAATATTCAAATACATTTACTTTACGATTGAAAGATAAAAAATTTGATCCATTAAAAGAAGATAAAGGAAAATGGATGGTTATGCCTGGGAAATACAATGTTTCAATGAATATGTATACCAACGGAGAGTTTTTAGAATTAGCTCCAGCAAAAGAGTTTGAAGTACTTTCGCTAAATAATACAACATTACCTGCAGCTGACAGAAAAGAAATGGTTGAGTTCCAAAGAAAAGTTGCTGAAACAACACGAATTATGGCTGGAACAATTGATTTTAATAAAGAACTAATAGAAAAAATGGCTTATCTGAAACAGGCAATTGTAAATACTCCTGAAGCTGGTTCAGATTTAATGAAAGAAGCAATAAAAATTGAAACAGAACTGAATAATATCTTGTTTATTTTTGAGGGATTAACTGCAAAAGCTAGCGATGAAGAAATTCCACCACAGCAAGTACCTTTAAGTCAACGATTGTATTATATTATTGAAGCTCAAATAAATTCAACATCAGCAATAACTAATACAAGTAGAAAAGCATTTGAAATTATAGCTGAAGAATTTCCTCCAATAGTAAAACAACTCGAACGAATTGCATTTACTGATATTAAAAATTTAGAAGCAAAACTGGAACAAGTTAAAGCACCTTACACACCAGGCAGATTACCAGTTTTAAACTAATTGTTTGGAAATTTAAAAGAACACCTTCTGAAAAAATCAATTCAAATTTGTTCTTTTAATATTCTTCATAAAAATTATTTAAGGTTGTTTTTGAGTTTCATAATTTATTTTTTGAAAACCTTTATTGAACTAAAACATATATAAAAACGTTATTCATGTAAGTTTAATTATAGTTCGTCAAATTTTGGTAACAAACATTTTTAATAAAAGTATAGAGAGTTATTAAGTAACTTTATTATTGAAAAAACTATTCAAGATTTAAAAGAAATAAATATTAATATTGTTTTTCGATAATAGTTTTTTTAGTAGCTTTGAGAATGTATCAAGAATGAAAATGAGAACATATAATCATCTTAATTAATTAAATATGAAAAGAATAGCTATTGCAATGTTGTTTGTGTTATTAGTAATAACAGTTATGAGTTCTTGTAAAAGTAAAGATTGCCCTGCATATAGTCAGGCTCAAACTGAACAAACTAATAATGTTTAGTAAATACTACAAAATCTAATTTATTATATTCTGGGTACTTACTTTAATCTGTCTCAAATGTTTTAACTTTACATTTGAGACGGATTTTATTTTATGCAAAAAATTAAACTATATCTTTTACTGCTTTTTACTTTTCAATCATTAAACTTATTATCTCAGGTTTTACCTGAAGATATGCCAAAGATTTTTTATAGAAACGAGAAAACAATTGCAATAAACCTAAATTCGAACGGATGGGGTTTAGGTTATAGATACGGAAACAGAATAAATGTTTTTGAAAAAAGAATCTATGAATTTGATTTCTCCGTAATTAAACACTCCAAAGAAATAAACTCATCAAACTCGTCCATATTCTCTTCAGAATCCTTTGTTTTTGGAAAACAGAATAGCATCTTCGACTTACGCTTTGGCTATGGGAAGCAAAATGAATTGTATAGAAAACCTGATGCAGGTTCTGTTGCAATTCGATATTTTTATTCCTTGGGCCCATCAATAGTTTTACAAAAACCTATTTATTACGATATTCTTATACGGGAAAATGATAGTACGTACACTATTCATGAAGATAAATTTAATCCTACGATTCATACCGCTGATGAAATTAATGGAAAATCATCCTTTTTTAAAGGTATTGATGAAATAAAAATTATTCCGGGATTATTTTTTAAAACAGGATTTAATTTTGAGTTTAGCCAAAAGGAAACAACAGTGCATGCATTAGAAGCTGGGATTTTACTTCAGGCGTATATAAATGATCTTGAGATAATGGCTATTAACGAAAATCAGCAATTTTTCTTTAGCTTATTTATTAGCTACAGAATTGGAAAGATAGTAAATGCACAAAAAATTTCTCCCGATTATCTTAAACGAAGAAAGAAAAAACTTAGAATTTTCAATCGGGAATTGAATAAATAACAAGCTTTTTCAGATATGTTAAATAACAAATCGTTTAATTGAGTAATTCACAATAATTACTTGAAGATTTTATGATTTATACCTAATTTTGTTTCAATTAAATTTTCTAACACATTAAATATATAATTATGTCAAAAATAAAAATCGCAATTAACGGATTTGGTCGAATTGGTCGGAATGTATTTAAAATTGCGTTAGATCGCAAAAACATTGAAATCGTTGGTATAAATGATTTAACCGATACCAAAACTCTTGCACATTTACTTAAATACGATTCTACTCAAGGATTATTTAATGGAACAGTTACTTTCGACAATGAAAGTATAATTGTTAACGGAATTAAAATACCTGTAAGTGCAGAACGTAGCCCTTCAAAAATTCCATGGAAAACTACTCCCGACATAGTTGTAGAATCTACAGGCATATACACAAAACGTGAAAGCGAAAAAGGTGGGTATGGAGATCATCTAAAGAATGGTGCTAAAAAGGTTATTCTTACAGTACCTTCAAAAGATGAAATAGATAGAATGATTGTTCTTGGCGTTAACGATAGTGATCTAAAACCTGAGGATAAATGTATTTCCAATGCAAGTTGTACTACCAATTGTTTAGCACCAATTGTTAAAGTATTAAATGATAGTTTTGGGGTTGAACTTGGTTTTATGAATACTATCCACTCCTACACAAACGATCAGCGTATTCTTGATGCTCCTCATAGCGATTTACGTCGTGCCCGCTCATGCTCTGTTTCACAGATACCAACAACAACAGGAGCTGCAAAAGCAGTTGGCAAGATTATTCCTGAACTTAAAGGTAAAATCGACGGTATTTCAGTTCGCGTACCAACCCCAACAGGTTCATTGGTTGACTTTACAGCTGTGCTAAAGAGGGAAGTTACAAAGGAAGAGATCAATGCTGCTATGAAGAAAGCTGCAGAAGGTCCAATGAAAGGAATTCTTGAATATACCGAGGATCCTATTGTTTCTGTTGATATTATTCATAATACACACTCATCCATTTTTGATGCTTTGAGTACTATGGTAGTTGGCGGAACTATGATTAAAGTTCTATCGTGGTACGATAACGAATGGGGTTACTCATGCAGAGTTGTTGATTTAGCTGAAAAATTATTCTAGAAAAAGTATATAATAAACAAGAAACCCTAAAATCAAAAGTTTTAGGGTTTTTTTATATTATTAATAATTAATACGTTTCAATGAGCTTGAATGGAATATTTATCATGGATTGATAATGCTTACCTAACTCAAGAACTGCTTCATCATCTTCTTCGAAATACCAATTTACTTTTGATAAAAAGCCTTTATTATGAAAATCTTGAATTCTTTGAAACAATTCCATAATAAATTTTGATGACCCACTATTTATATATTCGAGTTGAACATTTATAGTAGTTTCTTTTTGTGGACTTTCAAAATATTTATCAATCCAATTAAAAATTGAAACATAAAACTCTTCAGGATTTTCAGGAATTGACCGGCCAATAATTTTTATAACGCCAGACTTACTGTCGCAATTAACGTAAGGAGTTTTAACAGTTTTTTCTAAAATAAAGTCTTTTATCATATGGCGAATATATAAAAAAACTGAAACAAATTATTCATATCTGAGTGAAATTATGGGGTCGAGTTTTGAAGCTTTTATTGCTGGAATTAAACCCGATAATAAACCAACAAGAAAACATAATATAACACCCCCAATAATCCACAACCATGGTATAATAAAAATTCCACCAGTTAATAAAGATACAACATTTCCAATTAAAATTCCTAAAATAATTCCAAAAAAACCACCAAGCTGACCAATCAATATGGATTCGTAAAGAAACTGTCTTCTTATAATTGTTGATTTTGCCCCAATTGCTTTTCGGATACCAATTTCTCTTGTTCGTTCAGTAACGGATACCAGCATAATATTCATAAGGCCAATTGCTGCACCAAATAAAGTAATAATA
>MENE01000171.1:15487-28739 GCA_001769005.1 Bacteroidetes bacterium GWA2_31_9b
GAATAACACGAAAAACACCTTCAGCCTCGTTAACACCGGCTTTTAACAGTGTAGCCGATTGTGGCATTACAGATATTCTAAAATTCATATTTGGTCGCGAAAAATACTGGCGTACATTGGTAATAGGTAAGATACAAACATCGTCACCTGCCGAACCAAAACTCGATCCTTTTGCTTTTAGTACACCAATAACCTTATACTTTCCAGAACCTATACTTATAATTTTTTCGAGAGGATCTTCATTTTTAGCAAAAATATCTTTAACAAGCTCAGGTCCAATAATTACAACATGAGCATTCGATGTAATCTCATTAATTGAAAAATTTCTCCCTTTATCAATTTCGCTTCCTGATGTTAACATATAGTTTTCGTCAGAACCTAAAACAGTAATATTGGGGTTTGTTTTTTCAGATTTATACTTTACTGTAGCTAATTCAGAAGCATATGTTGAAATAGAAACTACTGCAGGAAAATCAAAATCTTCTTTAAAAGTCATAGCTTCTCTGAATTCTATGCTTCTATACCGATTTGGCCTTGAATTTCCACCAATACGAACCCTGTTATCACGATTTACAATTGAGAACGTATTAGCTCCCATATTTGTAAACTGATTGTTTATAGAACTTTTAATCGATTCTATTGCCGTTAAAATACCAACAAGAGCCATTATTCCAAATGCGATAATAAATATGGTAAGTATCGTTCGTAAAAGATTTGAACGAATTGATCTTATTGAGATACGTAAATTTTCAAAAAATAATCCTGCTGAAAACATATTTCTAACTTAGAACTCTAAAATAATATAAGTAAACAAAAATAAACTATTCTTTTATTACTTTTTAATTACAACTGTTTTTACTGAAATATATAAATATAAGATTGATGTTCTAAAATGAAATTTGTAAATTTACTTCAACCGTGAAAAAATTGATTATTAACATTCGATTGTATTTTTTAACTGGATATTCCCTTTTTCTCTTATTCTATGGATTATATTTTCCATATCGATTCGATGTATTTCCGTTATTAAAAAATGATTAATTATGTTCAATCCAAAAACAGCTTATGCA
This sequence comes from Bacteroidetes bacterium GWA2_31_9b, assembly GCA_001769005.1. Classification (GTDB taxonomy): domain Bacteria; phylum Bacteroidota; class Bacteroidia; order Bacteroidales; family UBA12077; genus UBA12077. The sequence goes on from MENE01000171.1 coordinate 16,558, forward strand.
AAAATTGCATTTGAAACCATTCTTTTTTATAAAACCACAGGGCAGATTCGGAAAATGGATGAAGAAAAGATTTCAGCTGATTTAAAATTAAACCTATCATGTGTAATTTCAATAGTTGATTTGCAAGATAATTTACTCGCTAGTTTTGGTAAAGTTAATCCTGAAAATAAAACTCTATATGAAGAAATTGTTGCAAACACAATCCATTTATTAGATGATAAAAAAAACAAAAAAATAACAAAAGAAAATTTAAGCGAAATTAAAGTTTATGTTGATATTTTGTCAGAACCACAGAAAGTGACTGACTTAAAAGAAGTTAAACCATCGAAGCACGGTATTGTTGTTCAAAATGAAAAAGGGAAACAAGGTTTTACAGTACCCGATATTAAAAAACCAAAATCAATAGAACAACAAATTGAAATTGCAAAGAAACAAGGTGGTTTAAAAGAAAAAAATATTTTAGAACTTGAATTATTTAGTTTTCACATAACCAGGTACGATTAAAAAATGAAAAAAGCATTAATGATTATAGTTTCAGGTAATGTACAAGGAGTTGGATTTAGATATAGTGCATTAAAAAAAGCCAACGAACTTGGGATCAAAGGGTATATTCGGAACAAATCTGATGGCACAGTTTATATCGAAATTGAAGGAGAACCTGAAACTTTAGATTTTTTTATTGTGTGGTGCAAAAACGGACCATCATGGGCTCAAGTTAACGATGTTTATTACGAAGACATTCCGTTATCGAACTTCGTAAACTTTGAAATTAAATAATAAAATGGAATCTCATTATTATATAAAACTGCCTGACAACAAGACTCAATGCATTTTATGTCCACATATGTGCATCATTTCTGATTCTAATTCAGGCATTTGCAAAGTAAGAACAAATCAAAACGGTATTTTAATATCCGATAATTATGGAGTTATATCATCTATTGGTTTCGATCCTATTGAAAAAAAACCTTTGTATCATTTTTATCCAGGTAAAGAAATTCTTTCAGTTGGAAGTTTTGGATGCAACTTAAAATGCCAGTTTTGCCAGAACTGTAATATTTCTCAAGTTTCAGTTGATACATATAGCAAAGAACATAATAATTATTCTTCTGAACAGATTTTAAAGCTTGCCTTGTCACGAAAAAATAATATTGGATTAGCTTTTACATACAATGAACCAACTGTTTTTTTTGAATTTATTTTAGAAACTGCCAGGTTGATAAAATCTAACGGTTTTAAAAATATTATGGTAACAAATGGATATATAAATCTAGCACCATTAAACGAATTACATTCGTATATTGATGCTTATAATGTTGATTTAAAGGCATTTAATAATAAATTTTTTAAAAAGATTACCAAGTCGACACTTGAACCTGTTAAAGAAACTCTTAAAAGTATAGTTAAAGCCAATAAACATCTCGAAATAACAAATTTAGTAATACCAACTCTAAATGATAATCCTTTAGAATTTGAACACATGTGTACATGGATTGCAAATGAACTTGGAAATAACACTGTACTTCATATTTCACGATATTTTCCAACATATAAAATCACTATTGAATCAACACCTGTGGAAAAAATGCTCGAATTGTATGAAATTGCAAAAAAACACTTGCAGTACGTTTACATTGGAAATATATTATTATCTGAAGGAAATGATACCTATTGCAACTCTTGTAAAGAATTGTTAATTAAACGTATCGGATATTCAACGCAAATAATATCACTTGATGAAAAAGGAAATTGTACGAACTGCAATCAAAAAATTTTAAATTATTTCAATTAAAAAATATGGTGAAAATTAGAAAACCAGCAGTTGCAGGTAAATTTTATCCAAGTGATAAGGATAGTTTAACAAGTCAAATTTCAACTATTCTTAAAAAAGAACTTCCAAATATTAATCTGGAATTAAAAAACAAAAAAATCATTGGAGGAGTTATACCTCATGCTGGTTATATGTTTTCCGCCTATGAAGCAGTTCATTTTTTCGAGATATTAAAGCAATCGAAACAGATTTACGAAACAATTGTAATCATCAATCCAAATCATACAGGAATTGGGCATGAAATTGCATTCGACTCAAACGACATTTGGGAAACTCCACTTGGGCAAGTTGAACTCGACACTCAATTTGGCAAAAACATGGGTATTCCTGTTTCAGAAGCTGAACAAATGCACGAGCATTCAGGAGAAGTAATGGTTCCTTTATTACAATTATTTTTGGATTATCCTTTTAAAATAGTGCCTATAACCTTGTCGAATCAGAACCTGAAAAATGCAAAGTTATTAGCCACTAAGATTGCAAAAACAATGAATGATTTAAATAGAAAAATTTTAATGATTGCCTCATCCGATTTTTCACATTTTCTTAGTCCTGAAAAAGGAAAAAAACAAGATTCATATGTAATTGAACAAATTTTAGCTCAAAATACATCTGCCATTGAGCAAGTAGTTCGCGAAAAAGATATTTCTGTATGTGGTTACGGACCAATTATGACATTAATTGAATATGCAAAACTGGTGACAGAAAAACCACAGATTGATATTCTAAGAATAGGTCATTCAGGTGAAATAATTCCTTCAAGCGAAGTTGTTGATTATGTTTCTTTCTTGTTTTCGAAAGAATAATAATGAAATTGCTATTTTTACAAGAAAAAAATAAATGTTCAACAGAATAATCATTTGGCTTGAATCACATCAGCAAAGTTGCTTCTACAAAAAATATATTGGACTAGAATGCCCCGGTTGTGGAATGCAACGATCATTTATTGAGTTACTTAAAGGAAATTTATGGGATAGTTTGGTATTATTTCCAGCTTTAATTCCAACCATATCGTTGGTTGTGCTTTTATTTGCTCATCTTATTTTTAAATTTAAGAATGGTGCAGCAATTTTAAAATATTTATTTATTTTTAATACTACAATAGTAGTTTTAAGCTATATTTATAAATTATTAACCCATTAAACTCTATACGTATGGAAAATACTTCTGGAAGTCAACAAATGAATACAGGAATTCAACAACCAATACCTAATTCAACAGCTGTTTTAGTTCTTGGAATTTTATCAATAGCATTGTGCTGGTGTTATGGGCTTTTCGCTCTTGCAATGGGAATTATTGCATTGGTATTGTCATCAAAAGCAAAGATTCTTTACACTGAAAATCCTGAAACTTATACTTTGGGTTCGTATAAAAACTTAAATGCAGGTAGAGTTTGTGCAATTATTGGAACTGTTTTATCAGCATTATATCTGGTTATTGTAATAATTTATATACTTGTAGTTGGTGTTGCTTTAAGCGCTTTGTTTACTCAATTCCCATGGGACTCATTATAAGATAAAATTTTTATAAATATTTATATACCTTTGGATGACTGTTTATACAGTCGTCCTTTTTTTATTTAAAGTGAGTAAATTTTGAATATGGAATTAGCCGAACGAATAAAATCATTTGAACGATTGGGTACTTTTTTTAGAGATTTTTCTGAAAATAAAAATCCTGAAACATTATTTTCAGAAAAGCTCAACTCAATTGTTATAAATGATCATCTTTATAACCCCTGGTTTACAGAACAAAATATTCGTCAAGCAATTTCTGTAATTGGTAATTCATTAATTAATAACAACTTAAATAAGTGGATTTCTACTTATCCTGAATTAACTGTAATTAAAAAACCAAAAATAGTTGGAGTTATTACAGCAGGAAATCTTCCATTGGTTGGTTTTCACGATTTATTATCGATATTAATTAGTGGAAATATTTTTTTAGGTAAATTATCTACAAAAGATAACCGATTAATGCAGTTTGTAAAAGATTTTTTGATTCACGATCATATTGAATTCGAAAAATTGATTTTTTTCGAAGAAAACCAACTGAAGAATTTCGATGCAATAATTGCTACAGGAAGCAATAACACATCAAGATATTTCGAGTATTATTTTGGAAAATACCCGCATATTATTCGTAGTAATAGAAACTCAATTGCTGTATTAACAGGGAATGAGAACAATAATCAATTGAAATTATTAGCCGATGATATTTTTCAGTATTTTGGCTTAGGATGTAGAAATGTTTCCAAGCTTTTTGTTCCTGAAGGATATTCATTCGACAAGTTTTTTGAGAATATTGAGCATTACCACTATTTATATAATCACAACAAATACGCAAACAATTACGATTACAACAGATCGGTTTACCTGATGAATCAGATTCCTTTTCTTGATAACGGATTTGTAATTGTAAAAGAAAATACTCAAATATCGTCGCCCATTGGAGTTATTTATTTTGAATATTATAAAAGCATAAATAGTGTAAATCAGTTTATTGATTTAAATAAAGATAAAATTCAGTGTATTGTTTCTGAATCGGATCAAATTGAGAATGCTATTCCGTTTGGCAAAGCACAGCAACCCGAACTGTGGGATTATGCCGACAATGTGGATACAATTGAGTTTTTACTAAGTTTATAAATCCTGCTGATAATGAAAAACCTAATTGTGATTATAGGCCCAACAGGAATAGGCAAAACGGATTTAAGCATTGAAATTGCTCAAAAACTCAATACCGAAATTATTTCGTGCGACTCGCGCCAGATTTACAAGGAATTAAAAATTGGTACAGCTGTTCCATCCGATGATCAGTTAAATAAGGTAAAGCATCATTTCATCGGCAATAAATCTATTTACGATTATTACAATGCAAGCATGTTCGAAGTGGAAGTGCTTGAATTACTTGAAAAACTTTTTTTAAAATTTGAAAATGTTATCATGACCGGTGGTTCCGGCTTATATGTTGATGCAGTTTGCAATGGGATAGATGATTTACCAACTATAGAGCAAGAATTACGAACAGATTTAATGCAAAGATTAAATACCGAAGGTATTGAAAGTTTGCGCATGCAACTTAAAATGCTTGATCCCGAATATTACAAACAAGCCGATATACGAAATCCAAAGCGCATTCTGAAGGCTTTGGAAGTTACTTTACAAACGGGCAAACCATATTCAACTTTTTTGACAAAATCGAAAAGAACGAGAGATTTTAAAATCACAAAAATTGGTTTGCAACGTGATCGCGATGAGTTATATGAACGAATAAATCTTAGGGTTGATCAAATGTTAAATGACGGGCTCATTGACGAAGCAAAACTGTTTTATAAAGACAAACACCTAAACTCATTAAATACTGTTGGTTACAAAGAGTTGTTTGATTATTTTGATGGAAGTATTTCTCTCGAAAAAGCAGTTGAACTAATCAAAAGAAACTCGAGACATTATGCTAAACGGCAAATTTCGTGGTTTAGTCGCGATAAAGAAATCAACTGGTTTCACACTGACAATACGAATGAAATAATTGAATTTATTAGTACTAATCATTAGATGGAAACAATAAACAACAATTTTATTATTCGGGTGTATGGTATTTTTATTAATGACAAAGATGAAATACTCTTAAGCGATGAATTTATGCTTGATACGAAAATGACCAAATTCCCGGGTGGAGGAATGAATTTTGGCGAAGGCACAATTGATTGTTTGAAACGTGAAGCCATGGAAGAAATGAATCAGAATATTGAAATTATTGAACATTTTTATACAACCGATTATTTTCAACCGGCTTATTTTTATGATAACCACCAACTTATCAGTATTTATTACCTTACAAAATTTATCGAACCTCTTAAATTTAAAGTTTCTACCAAACCATTTGATTTTGCTGAACTAAAGAATGGAAATATGTCGTTTCGGTGGAAAAAAGTTTCTGAATTATCGGAAGAAGAGCTTACTTTTCCGGTTGATAAAAAAGTTGTGGAATTAATAAAGCTAAAATTTCAAAATACCAAGTAATTTCAATTTTACACTTTTTTAAAATCATCAGAAATAAATTAACTTGAACTTTTAATAAAATGTTTTTTATGTTTTAAATATGCATGTAAACCGACACCATATTTCATTTCTATTCATTCTTTTTATAGTATTTTCATGTCAGTACGAAAATGCTGAAAATCTATATTACACTGAGCCAGATAATCATCCAATTGACACTACCGATAACGACACGGATTCACTTACTATTTCAAGAAAACTATTGCTCGACATTCCATTTAACGGAACTATTGAAGATGAAAGTGAACAGCATTTAACTATAATTCCATGGGGTTCGCCGGAAATGACTTTCGATAGGTTTGATGATGAAAATAGGGCATTGTATCTCAATGGCGAAAATCAATATATTGAGCTGGAGCTTGGCCAGCAAGATTCAATTTCAGTGTCTTTTTGGTTTAATTGTGGATCGGGTAGAAGTTGCTATTCGTCGTTATTCGATTATGGTGTAAATGCAGTAAAAACAAATATTGACGGATATTCAGGGCCAACTTCTTTTTATATAACTTCTTTTTATAATAATCTGGATGAACTGAATGCAGACTATTATTTTAGATATTACGAATGGTATCATATTTATGTTTCTGCATGCAACAATCCTGTAATATATGTAAATGGGGAAAAAGCAGGCGATATTCATAAAAATATTATTTTAAATTTAACAACATCCAATTTAATTATTGGAAAATCAGTAATGGATAATTCTGACGAAGAAGTTTATTTTAATGGTGTTATTGATGATATTAAAATATACAATTACGCACTTTCAAATCAAGAAATTAACGCACTATACACAAAAAATACCTTTCTGTAAATCTTCAAAATCATGAGATTAAGTATTAAATATCTGTTTCTTTTTTTCATAATAATATCGATATCACTCCCAATATTTGGGCAAGATGATGACTGGGATTTATTGCTGGACAAAGAGCTGGCATCAAATAAGATTATAGAAACAGCAACCTTTAAATCTTCGAGAATATTAAATGGTCAATCTGTTGAACTTCTTCCAAAAATGGGATTAGATTTTCGTGTAGCTCATCGTTTTGCAGAGTTTAATTCTACCGATAATAATTTTCTGGGATTCGACGAAGCAAGTACCTATTTCGGACTATATTATGGTATTACAAATCAGATTAATATTGGAATTGCCAGAGCAACATATAACCAAACAAACTACGGATTTGTAAAATATGCATTTTTAAGACAGTCATCAGGAGCGAGAAACATTCCAATTACTATGGTTCTAAATGCATCTGTTAGTTATACATCAAAAGAATATTCAGACAAAAAACGAGATGAAGATTTTGTGTCCCGCTTCGATTATACATATCAATTATTAATAGCAAGAAAATTTTCAGAACGAATTTCTTTTCAGATTACTCCTACCCTTGTTCATCGAAATTTAGTTGAAACTGAAGACGAACCTAACGATTTATATGCTTTGGGTATTGGGGGAAGGTTTTTAATTACTAAACATATTGCTTTTAATGCAGAGTATTATTGGGTTATAAATGATGCATCGCGCTATGGTTATAATTTTTATGATCCTTTAGCCCTTGGTTTTGATATTCAGATTGGAAGTCATGTCTTTCAACTGATGCTTACTAACGCTGCTGCAATGACAGAAAATAAATTCCTGGGAGAAACTAGTTCAGATTTTTTTAATGGAGATATTCGTTTCGGTTTTAATTTATCGCAGGTTTTTACATTAGGTAAAACTAAAACCAAAATAAAAGATGAATAAGTTATTTGCCTTAATCGTATTTATAATTTTAGGACACTTTTCATTTGGGCAAAATGTTTATTTTACCCGCAACGGGCATATTTATTTTATTTCGGAAACCGATGCAATCGATATCGATGCTAATAATAATCAGGTAGCTAGCTTTTTAGATATTACATCGGGGAAATTACAGTTTGCAGTACTAATAAAAAGTTTTGAGTTTAAACTCGCAACAGCAAAAGAACATTTTAATGAAAGCTACATGGAATCGGAGAAGTACCCCAAAGCTACTTTTAAAGGTGAAATAATAGGTATTGGAAATATTAATTTAAAAAACATAGGAACCTACCCTGTAATTGTAAAAGGAGAATTAACACTAAGAGGAATAACTAAAATTATTGAAGTTTCTGGAGAAATTACTGTAACAGATGGTGAAATAAATGCAAAATCAGAATTTAATATACCAATTTCAGATTATAATATTTCTGTTCCAAGTTTGGTTGAACATAGAGTAGCCAAACAAATAATCGTTAAAGTAGATATGATTTATTTACCTTACAATAAATAAATCGGATTTTTAACTTTTTATGAGTTCTTCAATTGCATCAATCATCTTATCCCACCCAAATTTTTCTTTTTCAATTGCCACATTTTTCGAAAATTCTTCTTCGCGGTTGTTTTCAAAAAAATCTGCTAAACAGTTTGCTACATCATCAGAATCTATTTGAGTAATGTATCCAACCTTTTGATGAGGAACAATTTCTGCTAATCCTCCAACATCGGTAACTAGCATTGGTTTCTCAAAATGATATGCAATTTGTGTAACTCCACTCTGGGTTGCACTTCTATAGGTTTGCGCAACAATATTACAAGCTCCAAAATAGTATTTAATTTCGCTGTTAGCTATAAATACATTTGAAAAAATAACTTTATCACCGATATTATTTTCATCAATAATCTGGTTGTAAAATGATTGATCTTCGTAAAATTCACCTGCAACAATTAACTTGATATTCTTATTTTTTAGTTTCCCGCTTGCAAGTGCTTTTAATAAAATATCCAATCCTTTATATTTTCTAATTATTCCAAAAAAGAGAATGTAATTAAATTCAGGGGAAAGCTTTAAATGAGCTAATGCATCTATACGCGATATTTTTTCACCAAACGTATTGTATATAGGATGTGGAATAAATATTTTATTTTGATTTGATGTAAACTGCTCTAGCTCTGATAGTACCGACTTAGATAATGAAATAAATCCATCGCATTTGCTAACAAAATATTTTGTTAATATTTTACTAAACGGGAACTTTTCGTGAGGAATAATATTATGAGTAATTGCAATTATTTTTGCATTTGATTTTTTTTTAACCCGGCGTGCAATTGTTCCTAAACAAGGAGCCATAAAAGGCATCCAATATTGTATAACAACATATTCAGGATTCTGACGAGCAATTTTATTACCTACTTTAATCCAGTTAAATGGATTAATTGAGTTAATACAAACATCAATATCAATATTTTCGGGTTTACTCCCATCGCTAAATTGCGTTTTTCCAGGAAATAAAAATCCGGGGTATTGCATAGAGAAAGTAATAATTTTCGTTTTACTTTTTTGTACAAAATACGCATTAGCTAATGCTTCGTTAAAATCAGCAATTCCTCCACGTAATGGGTAAGCCGGACCAATGAGTATTTTTGTCAAGATTAGAAATTTAATTTTTCTGAAATCTGATAATCGTTTCTATTACTTGATGTTCGTGAAATAAGTTCGCCCAAGAAACCTGCAATAAAAAGCTGAGTACCAATAATCATTGCTGTAAGAGCCAGGAAAAAATATGGACTTTTAGTAACTAAATCGGCAGGGATTCCATTTGAAATGAAATATATTTTTTTTGCTCCAAGCCATGCTGCCGATAAAAATCCTAATAAAAACATCAATGAACCAAGGGTTCCAAAAATATGCATAGGGCGCTGACCGAATTTGGTAACGAACGTAATAGTTAATAAATCAAGATAGCCTTTTACGAAACGGTCGAGTCCAAATTTAGTAACACCATACTTACGTTCCTGATGATGTACAACTTTTTCGCCAATTTTGCTATAACCGGCCTTTTTAGCTATTACCGGAATATAGCGATGCATTTCACCATACACTTCAATATTTTTTACTACTTCGTTTTTATATGCTTTAAGTCCGCAGTTAAAATCATGAAGTTTTATACCTGTTAAAGCACGTGCAGTGCGGTTATAAAGTTTGCTTGGAATTGTTTTTGTAATTGGGTCGTACCTTTTTTTCTTCCATCCCGAAACAAGGTCGAAGCCTTCAGACTGAATCATACGGTAAAGTTCAGGAATCTCATCGGGGCTATCTTGTAAATCGGCATCCATTGTAATTACTACATTACCTTTAGCTGCGCCAAAACCAATGTGTAAAGCAGCTGATTTTCCATAATTTCTGCGGAATTTTATTCCTTTTACTGCATTATTTTTTGAGCTAATTTGTGTAATTACCTGCCATGATTTATCCGAACTTCCATCATCAATCAATAAAACCTCATACGAAAAATTGTTACTTTTCATTATGCGATCAATCCACTCAACCAACTCGGGAAGCGATTCTTCCTCATTAAATAAAGGTACTACAACCGAAATATCCATAGTATATATATTAAAAGTGAGAAATAAATCTCCCCTTATTTATTATTCTTCAACATTTTGCATTGCTGTTTTATATGGGTCGCCTTCTTTTTTCATAAAAATAGAAGTTATTAAGGCTAAAACAAAACCCCAAAGTACAATTGCAAAAAAGCCAATTATATTCATCAATCCAGGTTTCATAAATTTTGCTTGCATTGATTGAGCCATTTCTATCTGTTCATCATTCATACCTCGTTTTATCATTTCTTCTTCACCTAATGCTATAATTTTATCAATTATTGATGGATCAATATATTTCATAAAAATATAACCATAAATGCCACTTATTAAAGCAGCAATAACTACTACCATAGTTCCAAATCCAAGAGCCTGTCCATAAGAAATTATTCCACCAAGATTATTATCACGATGTGTTTTCGTTGACCAAATTAATCCTACAATAATTATCAGATAACTTAAATAGTTCAACCATTTATTTGTACTTAAATCAAGTATATATAAAAGAACTGAGAAAATAATTAATGCTATACCTAAGATTGCTCCATTTGTTATACTTGCTTTCCAAAATGTAGATTTATCGTTCATAGTTTTAAAGTTTAAAGTTAAGGTAGAAACAAATATATCCGTTTTTTTATAAATTATAAATTATTTATTTGAAAAGAATCAATTAATTGCTATTTTTGTGCCCCCGGGTAAGTCTTATACGACCAGCTCCCATTGAACTCCCCCAGGTCCGGAAGGAAGCAAGGGTAGATGGTTGAGCGGTGCGATATGAGTAGCTTGCCCGGCTTTTTTTGTCCCTTGTTTTTTAGAACTATCCTTAGTAAATTTACTTGTTAACCCTAAAAATTATTTATCATGAAAAAATTATTCATTTTAATTTTTATGCTATTACTTATGAGTAAAGCGTATTCACAAGCCGAATTTGCAACCGACAGAGGAAGTTTATCATTAGGTGGAGGAATTGATTTATATTCAAATGGTGGCGAAATATACGAAAACACTGATGGTAGTAGAGACTTAACATTTAATTTTAATCCCGATTTTTTACTTTTTGTTGCACCATCATTTGCAATTGGAGCCGAACTTCAGTTTTCGTATAATAAATATGGTGATATCAGCAACAATACAGTTGGTGTTGGTCCAACTTTCATGTATTGTATAGCAGGACACAGAGATCAAAAGGTATATCCTTTTATCAGCGAAACTATTTATGTAGATTTCTATTCATATAAAAACACAACATTAGATACTGAAAGTGAATCAAAAGGTATAAATTCAACAACCAGACTGGGAGTAATGTTTATGCTTTCAGAAGCTGTAGCTTTAAGTACAAATATTAGTTATACTTCAAGAACAACATTAGGAGAAAATTCAACTTCAGGAAATAAGTTATATTTTGGAATAGGTATTCGATCGTTTATTTTTTAGATATTAAAAACTGTTTTAAATACTTCAGATAATATCATAATGAGTTACAGAATAAATCTTTCAGAATTAGAAGAATCTGAATTAAAAAGAATTGTACACGAAAATCAGAAACAGAAAAACATTCTAAAAAGGGCTTATTGTATTCTTCTTAAAAACGAAGGCCAGAAAAACGAAAATATAACGCATTTATTGGGTATTCATGAAGATTCAATTGCCGATTGGATACGAATTTATTTAAAACAAGGAACTGAAGGATTATTAAAATATCAATACTCGCAACGTAGAAAATCTAAACTAACTCCATATAGAAGTAAGATTAAACGAATGGCTTCGGCGAAGAATATAAAAACCATTGAGCAACTCCAAAAAAAGATAAAAGAAAAATTAAATATAGAGATCGAATATAGCTGGTTGTATCGATATTGTAAGAAATATGAGATATATGACTTGTTGCGGAAAGATTCAGTAAGTATAA
>MENE01000171.1:28773-36169 GCA_001769005.1 Bacteroidetes bacterium GWA2_31_9b
TCTCGACCAAATAAGAGAAGCTCAAGATTTGGGGGTTTTAGATGGAGTAACAACAAATCCATCTTTAATGGCAAAAGAAGGTATTAAAGGACAACAAAACATATTGAATCATTACAAAACAATTTGCGAAATTGTTGACGGCGATGTGAGTGCCGAAGTAATATCAACTGATTATGCAGGAATGATAAAAGAAGGCGAAATGCTTGCTGCTTTACATCCTCAGATTGTTGTTAAAATACCTATGATAAAAGATGGTATTAAAGCTATTAAATACTTATCGGGTAAAGGAATCAGAACAAATTGCACACTTATATTTTCAGTTGGTCAGGCATTATTAGCAGCTAAAGCAGGAGCTACTTATGTTTCTCCTTTTATTGGTCGTTTAGACGATGTTTCTACTGATGGCGTAGCATTAATTGCACAAATTGTAGATATGAATAATTACTATGGTTTCGAGACTCAGGTTCTTGCAGCTTCTATTCGTCATACAATGCATATTATTCAATGTATGGAAGTTGGAGCCGATGTAGCAACTTGTCCATTAAGTGCAATATTAGGTTTAATAAATCACCCATTAACAGATATTGGTTTAGAAAAATTTCTTGCCGATTATAAAAAGGTAAACGGATAATTAAATTTAAAATATATATAAAGGGTTACTTAAAAAGTAACCCTTTTTTATTTCATCACATCCTTAAATATTCCCGAATTATAAAAAAAATCAATTTTCAACTATTTTTTCTTATTTGTTTTTACATTTGCAGCTTGTTTATTTAAAAAATATGCTTTTACAAATTCATCCTGAGAATCCGAATCCAAGAGAAATATCCCAAGTAATAAAGGCTCTTGAAAAAGATGGATTAATTATATATCCTACTGATACAGTATATGGATTGGCTTGGGATATTAATAGTCCAAAAGCATTCGATAAAATTGTTCGACTAAAAGGGAAGAATGCATTAAAAGAAAATTTCTCGCTCATTTGTGCAGACATAAGTCAGGTTTCAGAATTCACTGCACATATTAACAATTCTACATTTAAATTACTAAAACGCAATTTACCAGGACCATTCACTTTTATTTTGAATGCCAGCAGTAATGTTCCCAAATTTTATAAAGAAAAAAAGAAGACTGTTGGTATTCGTATTCCCAATAATAATATTGCAATCGAAATTGTTAAACGATTAGGACACCCTATAATGACTGCATCGTTACATGATGATGATGAAATTTTGGATTACATGACTGATCCTGAACTGATTCATGAAAAATACGAAAAACTTGTTGATTATGTTATTGACGGGGGATCCGGACATAACGAAGCTTCAACTATAGTAAATTGTACTACCGATGACTTTGAAATTATTCGACAAGGAATTGGTGAACTTATTCTATAATTTATATCTCATCTTTTTATTTTCCTGACGCAACCATTTTTCTATTTCAACCATCTAAGTAGAGTATTTAAAAGCTCTTTGATAATTTGCAGAACGATGGTTAATATTTATTTGAAACAGTGAATCCTAATCAATCACAGGCAATAAAAACGCAGTTAACAGACATACAAACCAACAACGTTATTTTGCTAAATAAATTTGATTTTATAAGAGTCACTATTTTAAGTTAAAGCAAAATATCTGTGATAAATTAACCCCTATTCAATTCTTCTGCTTCAAAAAATGCATCATTTATCTGCAAAGAAAAAGGGACTTTTTACAGTCCCTTTTTCGATTTATATAAGTTCCAGTTTTTATTTTGGATAAATTTCTCCTTTAGCTGCTTTCAAGGTATTTTGGAGTAACGAAACAATGGTCATTGGTCCTACTCCACCTGGAACAGGAGTTATGAAAGAAGTTTTTTTCGAAACCTCATCAAATTTAACATCTCCAATTAATTTCCATCCTGATTTTGTGTGTTCGGATTTTATACGAGTAATACCAACATCAATAACAACAGCACCTTCTTTAACCATATCTGCAGTTAAAAACTCTGCATTACCAAGAGCTGCAATAATAATGTCGGCTTTGGAAACAATATCTTTCAGATTTTTTGTTCGGCTATGAGTCAATGTAACTGTTGCATCACCGGGATTTGCTTTTTGACTTAATAAAATGCTAATTGGTTTGCCCACAATATTGCTACGGCCAATTACTACAACATTTTTTCCAGATGTTTCGATTTTATATCGCTTAATTAATTCAATAATTCCGGCAGGTGTAGCTGATATATAAGCAGGAATTCCTATAACCATTCTTCCCAAATTCACAGGATGAAAACCATCCACATCTTTTTTGGGATCAATCGCTTCAATTACTTTTTGCTCCGAAATATGCTTTGGTAAGGGTAATTGAATAATAAAACCATCAATTGCAGGATTATTATTCATTTCATGAACTGCGGTAAGAATTTCTTTTTCAGTAACAGTATCTTCAAATCGTAAAACAGTAGAATCAAAACCAACTTGTTTGCAAGCTTTTTCTTTGTGACCCACATAAGTCTCGCTTCCACCATCATGTCCAACAATTAGTGCAGCTAAATGAGGAACCTTTTTTCCTTGTTTCAGCATTTGCTGAACTTCCAACGCAATTTCTTCTTTTACCTCAGCAGAAATTTTATTTCCATCGATAAGAATCATAATTTTAATTTTTAGGATTAATTATCCATCAAAACTTAATTCACTTTTATTTTTAAATGGACTAAAGTCCATTATTGATTTCATTTATTACCCCGGCCTTAAGGCCGGGGTAATTACAATTGTTATAATGGACTTTAGCCCATTTTATCAATAGTATTATATAATAATGTTATTTCATTCCTTTCATCTTGCTCATTAAGTTTGACATTCCTTTGCCATCCTTCATCATTTTCATCATTTTTTTAGTTTCGTCGAACTGCTTAACCAGTCGATTCACTTCCTGAATATCGGTTCCGCTTCCAATAGCAATTCGTTTACGGCGACTACCGTTCAATAATGCAGGTTCGTTACGTTCAGAAGGAGTCATTGAATATATAATAGCTTCGATGCCTTTAAATGCATCATCATCAACATCAATATTTTTCATCATTTTTCCCATACCGGGAATCATTCCTGCAAGATCTTTCAGATTACCCATTTTTTTAATCTGAGAAATCTGAGAAAGAAAATCGTTAAAATCGAATTGATTTTTAGCAATTTTTTTGCTTAGTTTTCGTGCTTCTTCAACATTGTACTGGTCCTGTGCACGCTCAACCAATGAAACAATATCACCCATACCTAAAATACGGTCGGCCATACGTTCAGGGTGAAATACATCTATTGCATCGAGCTTTTCACCTGTACCAACAAATTTAAGTGGTTTATTTACAACGGCACGTATTGATAAAGCAGCACCACCACGAGTATCACCATCGAGTTTTGTAAGAACAACACCATCGAAATCGAGTCTGTCGTTAAATTCTTTAGCAGTATTCACAGCATCCTGTCCGGTCATTGAATCGACAACGAAAAGAATTTCCTGAGGTTCAATAGCTTTTTTAATTGCCGCTATTTCGTTCATCATCTGCTCGTCAATAGCTAAACGACCCGCTGTATCGACAATCACTAAGTTCTGTCCATCTTTTTTTGCCTGTTTAATTGCATTTTTTGCAATCTGAACTGGATCTTTGCTTCCTTCTTCGGTATATACAGGTACATTAATTTGTGCACCCAATATTTTTAACTGCTCAATAGCAGCAGGACGATAAACGTCGCAGGCAACCAGCAAAGGAAGTTTTTGTTTTTTAGATTTGAGATATAAAGCCAATTTACCCGAAAAGGTTGTTTTACCGGAACCTTGTAAACCTGCAATTAATATTACTGCCGGATTTCCTTTAAGATTTACATCGGTTGCCTGTCCTCCCATAAGCTCAGCAAGCTCATCGTGAACAATTTTAACCATTACCTGTCCCGGCTTTAATGCTTTTAATACATCCTGACCAATGGCTTTTTGTTTAACAGTATCGGTAAAATTTTTAGCAATTTTATAATTCACATCGGCATCGAGTAACGCACGACGAACTTCTTTAAGCGTTTCGGCAATATTAATCTCCGAAATTCTTCCTTCACCTTTTAACAGTTTGAACGACTTTTCTAACCGTTCCGATAAATTTTCAAACATATCTTTTAATAATCTTTT
Organism: Bacteroidetes bacterium GWA2_31_9b; assembly: GCA_001769005.1. GTDB lineage: Bacteria > Bacteroidota > Bacteroidia > Bacteroidales > UBA12077 > UBA12077. The sequence goes on from MENE01000171.1 coordinate 32,928, forward strand.
TTAACGTGTACAAAATTAAAATAAAAAATGCTACCAGCAAGAAATAATAAAGCAGAACTACATGCGCTCCGGAACATCAATTCCCAGCAAATTCATTCCCGATTGAATAATTTTTCCAATTTGTGCTGATAGGAATAATCTAAAAACTGAAATATCGCTGTTTTCTTCGTTCAATATTGGATATTCGTGATAAAACTGATTGTATTCTTTTGCCAGTTCGTAAATATAATTTGCAATTATTGCCGGACTTAAACTTTCTGATGATTCATATAAAACTTCGGGATAAGTATGTATCAACTTAATAAGCTGAAGTTCTTTTAATGATAGCTCTGTATTTGAATTTATTTCATCAGGGATTTGGATTCCTTTTTCTTGTGCTTTTTTAATCAGCGACTTAATACGCGCATAGCTATATTGAATAAAAGGGCCAGTATTTCCATTAAAATCAATTGATTCTTTAGGATCGAAAGTCATATTTTTTTTAGGATCTACTTTCAAGATAAAATATTTTAAAGCACCTAACCCAATTGTTCTGTTTATCTGTGCTTTTTCTATTTCGTTGTATCCATCGAGCTTACCTAATTCACGCGACATTTCTTCTGCTGTTCGAATCATTTCATCCATAAGATCATCTGCATCAACAACAGTACCTTCGCGCGATTTCATTTTACCTTCTGGCAACTCAACCATTCCATATGATAAGTGAAACAAATACTCTGAAAACGAATATCCTAATTTATTCATGATCAGTTTGAGTACCTGAAAATGATAATTCTGTTCGTTTCCAACTACATAAATCATTTCATCAGCATTAAAATCTAAAAATCGCTGATGAGCAGTTCCAATATCCTGAGTAATGTACACAGATGTTCCATCGGTGCGCAAAAGCAATTTCTGGTCAAGCCCTTCTTCAACTAAATCGACCCAAACAGAACCATCGTCTTTTTTAAAGAAAACACCTTTATTTAAACCTTCCTGAACTATTTCTTTTCCTAATTTATAGGTATCGGATTCAAAATAAATCTTATCGAAATCAACACCTAAATTTTTATAAGTTACATCGAAACCTGCAAGAACCCAGCTATTCATTTTTTTCCATAAAGCAATTGTAGATTCATCGTGAGCCTCCCATTTACGGAGCATTTCTTGTGCTTCAAGAATCAATGGAGCATTTTTCTTTGCATCATCTTCCGATTGACCTTTTTGAATTAACTCTTCAATTTGTTTTTTATATTCCTGATCGAACTTAACATAAAAATCCCCAACCAAATGATCGCCTTTTTTACCGGCTTCTTCGGGAGTTATTCCATTTCCCCACTTTTGCCAGGCAAGCATCGATTTTGAAATGTGTATTCCACGATCGTTTACTAAATTTACTTTTACCACTTTATCGCCTTGCGATGCAATAATTTTAGCAATTGAATATCCTAAAAGATTGTTTCGGATATGACCTAGATGTAGTGGTTTATTTGTATTTGGTGATGAATATTCAATTAGTACCGTATTTGGTTTTTCTTTTTTATGAATAAATCCATAATTTACTTCTGCAGCAACATTATTAAGGTAAGTAATCCAAAAACTGTTGTTTATTGTTAGATTTAAAAATCCTTTAATTACATTATAACTATTAATTTCAGCAAGATGATCGCGTAAATATCCACCTAATTCTTCGGCAGTTTGTTCGGGTGGTTTTTTCGATATTCTTAGCAATGGAAAAACCACTAAAGTAAAATCACCTTCAAAATCTTTTCTAGTTTTTTGGATTTGTATTGATGCAGGATCAACCACTTGTCCATACATTTGTTGTATGGCTTCCAACACTTTCTCTTTCAATTGTGCTTCAATATTCATATACAAAATTCTTAATCAGTCACTTATTTTAGGCAACAAAGATAATCATATGATTAAAATAAACATATAGAATAATAGAATTGAACCAAAATCGTTTTCAATAGTCATAAATCTAAAATATTAATATATTTGTTAGTTCTAAAAAACAGTGATATGAATGTAAGAAAACTAATTGTATATGTTATTATTCCAATACTTTTGGGATCATGTACAGCAAATGCACAGAATTATAAAATTGATTTAAAAATTTTCGGTTTAAGCGATACCGATATTTATTTGGCTCATCATTATGGCAACAAGCAATATTTAGATGATACAATAAAATTAAACAGCAAAGGGGAAGGAGTATTTAAAGGTGACACTTTGCTTCATCAGGGAATTTATCTGGTAGTTCTTCCATCAAAAAATTATTTTGAAATTCTTGTTGGCTCAGATCAGGAATTTTCAGTTGAAACAAAAAAAGACGATCTTTTAAAAGGATTAACAATAAAAGGATCGAAAGAAAATACTGCTTTTAAATCCTATCAGGATTACATGATCGGAATGAATGAAAAATCGCAAAAGATTCAGCAAATGATAAAAGAAAACTATTTAAATGTTGACACATTAGTCATTTTGCAAGATGAATTAAAGAAGTTGGATTCCGATGTAAAACTTGAATGGAATAAGTTAATAATGGAAAACAAGGGGTCGTTACTTGAAGCAATTATTAAATCAATGATTAGTCCTGAAATACCTGAAATTGAAGTACCAGAAAATATTCAAAATAAAGATTCAGTAAAATGGTTTCATGCATACAATTACAATCAGAATCATTATTTCGACAATATCAATTTATCGGACAACCGATTATTACGCACACCAATTCTGCATAATAAAATTGAACATTTCTTTACAAAAGTTCTAATTCAAAACCCCGATACCATAATTAAATATATTGATATTGTTGCGTTAAAAGCATCGGTAAATGATGAAGTTTTTCAATATGTTATGCGATATTTAATAAATACTTTTCAGCAAAGCAATATTATGGGAATGGATAAAGTATTTGTTCATGTAGCTGAAAACTATTATTTATCGGGCAAAGTAGACTGGCTAGACAAAGAAACTACAGAAAAACTTCGCGAACAAGTTGCAAAACTTCGTTTTAATCTGATAGGAAATAATGCGCAGGATATGAAGATGGAAACAAGTACAGGAGAGTATGCCCGATTAAGTGAAATAAAAGCCAAATTTACACTTGTTATGTTTTGGGAAACCGATTGCGGACATTGTAAAAAAGTTGTTCCACAGATTTGGGAAATATATAATAAGTTCGATCGTAATGAGTTTGAAGTATTTGCTGTTTATACACAAACAGATAAACCGGAATGGATGAAATATGTTGAAGA
>MENE01000171.1:36192-40597 GCA_001769005.1 Bacteroidetes bacterium GWA2_31_9b
AGCCGAAACATTGGAAAATATTTTAAACATTGAACTTGGCAGAAAAAAGATTTCTGAAATAGATTTCACAACTCAGGAAGAATAATATTTATTAATAAAAAGACTGGCATGAATTACATATTCATGCCAGCTTTTTATTTGCAATTATAATTTTAGATTTTTACTTGAAATTTTAAGTATTTCGACAATTCATAAATGGTATTAAAAACAATAGACTCATTTTGATTTGTGTACTTCCAAATACAGGTTTCATTTATCAATTCGAGTGTAATAAAATGAATGGATTCATTTCCTTTATCAACCAAAAAATTCAATCGTTCTAGTGCTTTTTTGGTCCAGGTATAGTAAATTCCGTCACCGGTTAATCCAATTTTAATATTGTGTTTTCTTTTAATTCTGAAATCACCTTTTAGCTTATCAAAATTCAAGCTTGAATTTTCGAAAATGTGATTGAAAGTTTCATTCAGAATTAAATCTTCAGGAGCACCTTCTAATATACTTTTATCAAGCATTAACCATATTTTATCTGCTTCTTGAATTGCAATATTTAAGTCGTGAGTTGAAAAAAGGATTGTTTTATTTTCGTTTTTTGATAAGTTATTTAATAGATGAACTATTTCGTATTTATTAGGTAAATCGAGAAATGCAGTAGGTTCATCGAGTACTATAACTGGTGTATCCTGAGCTAAAGTACGGGCTATCATAACTCGCTGGCGCTCGCCATCAGAAATTTCATTAATATTTTTATTTGCAAAACTTTTCATACCAACCATTTCGAGTGCTTTTGAAACACTTTTCAAATCTTTGGTTTCGAGTTTTCCAAACCAGTTTGTGTGAGGAAACCGACCTAGAGCAACCAAATCAAAAACGCTCAAGTTCTGAATATTCACTATTTCAGTTGAAACAAAACTAACTAAACGTGCAAATTCGGAGCGTTGATAAGTCGAAATTTCTTTATTATTTAAAAGTATATCTCCTTGAATAGAATTCTGCAAACCAGCAATATTTCGCAACAGAGTGCTTTTTCCAACACCATTTTTACCAATTACAGCAATAAGTTCGCCTTCAGAAGCAGCTAGATTTATATTTTTAAAAAGAGAGTTGGATTCATTTTTCGAATCAGGATAACCAATTTCAAGATTTTGTATATCTACTATTTTTTTACTGCTTTCCATATCGGTTATCCCAAATTTGAAAATTTCTGTTTGCGAATAATTATCCAGATCACAACTGGAATTCCAACTAAAGCAGTAATTGAATTAATAGGTAGTGAACTTTCTTTACCTGGTAATTGCGAAATCATATCGCTTAAAAGAAGAACACTTCCACCAATTAACATGGAACCGGGAACTAATATTTTATGATTTGCAGTTTTAAAAACCATTCGGGCAATATGCGGAACGGCTATACCTATGAATCCTATTGGTCCGCAAAATGCAGTAATACTTCCAGCAAGCAAACTGGTACTAAAGAAAACAAAAAAACGTGACAGCCTGATATTTAAACCCATACTTTTTGCATAGTTTTCGCCTACAAGCATCGCATTTAACATTTTTACTGATAAAAATGCCATAATAAGACCAATAATTACACTTGGTATTAAAACATAAAGTTGTGTTTGTGAAACTCCACCTAAGCTACCCATAGTCCAAACAATAAACGCTTTTAACAAAGATTCGCTGCTAAAATATTGTAATATACTAACTATTGAAGTGGTTGCACTTCCAAACATAATACCAAGAATTAAAATTGTCATAATATCTTTAACTCTCATAGAAATTGCTAGAATTAAAAACAATATCAACCCGGAACCAATCCATGCAGCAATAACAATAAGCCAATTACCGATTATCCCAAATTGGTTAATAACAGTAAAAGATGATATCCCAAGAACAAGTATTGCAACACCCAAGCTTGCTCCTGCACTTATTCCTAAAACATAAGGGCCTGCTAATGGGTTTTTAAATATGGTTTGCATTTGCAAGCCGCTTACTGATAATGCAAATCCTGCAAATAAAGCTGTTAATGCCTTAGGTATCCGAAAATGAATTATTATAGTCTGAAATTCTGTAAAATCGGAATTCCCTGTAAAGAGTATATGAATAACTTCGTTAAAAGGTATTTTTACAGATCCTAAAAAAATATCTAGAATAAATAATACAAAAAGTACAACTATTAGGAAAACCCAAACAAATAGTATTTTATAATTCAATTTCAAGATGTATAATGTATAATTATTGAGAAAACAAATTTAAACAAAATACTGATTTAGGGTTCATCCACTTAACAATTAATCTATTTGCTTGTAATACACCAATTTATGACCAACTAACAATTCAGGGTGAAACATTTTAATCATATCGCTTAAAATTATATGAGGATTAACTATTCCAGATTCCCAATAATCAATACCTCCAAATTTACTTTCTCTGGCATTATTATTATATATTTTTCCTTTTGAGAAAGGAATAAAATTAATAAACCGTTCGTCAATTGTTAAAATATCTTCTTTGCTGTTTATATTTCCTGTATTTAACCAGAAATCAGCTTTTTGAGCAAAAGCAAATATTCGTTCAATATCTAATGGGAGACTTTCACGAGAATCATTTTCTTTCCAAATATAATCACCACCTGCATCGTTAATCAATTTTGCCATATATGAATTTCCTCCAGGAATATACCAAGTATCTTTATAAGGTAATCCCATCAATACTTTTGGTTTACTTTTTACATCTTGTGTAAGAATAATTAATTTAAGATATTGCTCTTCTATTTCATTAAAATATTCGTTAGCAAAGTCATCGAGATTATAAAATGCGGCAATAAATTTAATCCATTCCAGCTTTCCTAATGGGTGCTCTTCGAGATATTCAGCATTTAAAATAGTATTTATACCAAGTTCATTCATTTTTAGGTTATAACTGGTTACCTGATTACCAATGCCATAAGTAATAACTAAATCGGGTTTTAAGCTTGTAATTAATTCGTAATTAAGATTATTATCGTAACCAACATCAACTACTTTATTCTGATTTATAGCTTTTCGAATATCCGGATTAAATACATACTGAATACCAGATACACCAACAATAGATTTGTTCATGTTGAGAACATCAATAAATGCAATATGAGTTGTAGATAAACAAATAACTTTTGAAACTGGAGTCTTAATTACAGTAATATCATCCGGCATTTTTGGTAAAAGAGTTAAGTCATCAGCTAAAACGTAACGATACTGAACATTTTTGGCTCCTTGCCATGGATCATTAATTGTAATAAGTTTATAATTGGTAAAATAATCTATTTTAAATCCATAAGCATATTTTATTTCACTTTCGGAGATTCTGTTTTCAATAGAAAAAAGTTTCTCATTATTAACATTTTTTTCTTTACAAGAAATATTAAAAAACAAAAGAAAAATGATAAAATAGGATAAATGCTTATTCATAAATAATTATAATATTTTTTTAAACAAGAAATTAATGATTTGATAATTTTTAAATTAAATTACATGCATCATTTTTGGAGAACAAATATAGCAACAACTTTTATTTGTTGAGTATCGTATAAAAAGTTAACCGATAAAATTAATGTAATTCTTTGATTTGTATGAATTTTAGAATTTTGAAAATCTTTTTTTGTTTTTTCATCATATTGCATTTAAACAATTCTGTTTTTGCTCTAAATTACGTTAAGGATACACTTTATTTTAAAGGGAATATTGATTATCCACCATATCAACTAATCAATTCTGAAAATAAACCTGATGGATTTAGCGTAGAATTGTTACATGCAGTTGCTAAAACAATGGGATTAAATATTAAAATTGAATTAGGACCTTGGAGTACTGTAAGGGCAGAATTAGAAGCAGGCAAAATTGATGGACTAGCTGCAATGTCGCCATCGCCTGAACGAAGTAAAATAATAAATTTTTCCACTTCTTATGTTTATATTTCTCATTCAGTATTTGTTAGAAAAGGTAGCGAAATAAAGTCAATAAATGATATTAAAGAGAAACAAGTAATTGTTGTAAAAGGTGACATAGTTCATGATTACATTATTTCGAACCGGTTAACAGAATTTATTATTCCGGTTAAAGATTATCAAACCGCATTACGCTTACTTTCTGCAGGAGAATATGATTGTGCTTTAATAAACAAACTACAAGGACAGTTTGCAATAAATGAATTTAATCTCACCAACCTTAAACCTGTAGGAAGTGCAATTCAGCCTCTTGAGATGGCTTTTGGAGTTAATAAAGAGAATCCAGAACTTACTGCACAATTAAATGATGGATTGCAAATTATAAAAGCTACAGGAGAATACGATCAGATATATGAAAAATGGTTTAGTATATATGAAAAGTCGGATATAAAAACAAAAGTTTATACCATAATTGCATGGG
>MENE01000171.1:40609-44635 GCA_001769005.1 Bacteroidetes bacterium GWA2_31_9b
GATAAAAGAAAAATCGCTTCTAAATTCAATGATCAATTCAATTCCCGATTTAATTTTCTACAAAGATAAATTCAATAGTTATCTTGGATGTAATCAAGCCTTTGCAAATTTTTCAAATATAAAGATTGATGAAATAAAAGGCAAAACAGATTTTGATCTTTTCTCTAATAAACAAGCTCGTCATTTTTTTGAAACTGACTATAGATTAATTTCTGAGAATGCTAGTTTGCGATTCGAATCATGGGAAAAGAATAGTTTAGGACAAAATTTTTTGCTTGACACATTGAAAGTACCATTTACTGATGAAAATGGTGATCCATTAGGTATTGTTGGTATTTGTCATGATATTACCGAACGATTTAAAACAGAAATTGATTTAAAAAAAGCAAAGGAAAAAGCAGAAGAGTCTGACCGGTTAAAATCTTCTTTTTTAGCAAACATGTCGCATGAAATACGAACCCCAATGAATGCTATAATTGGATTTTCCGATTTACTTGTTGATACCGACACACATATAAATGAACGAGAAGAACTAGTTTCACTAATAAATAACAACTGTTATACTTTACTCCATTTAATTGACGATATTATTGATCTTGCAAAAATAGAAGCGAATGAGCTTTCAGTTACTATTCGCGAAACAAATTTGAGAATTATTCTTCAAGAGCTTTTTGATTATTTCAATGAAACACGAAAAAAAATAAATAAAGAAAATATTGATTTTAAAATTGATGAGAATATTTTATTGCAGAATCTTGCAATTAAAACTGATCCTTTCAGGCTAAGACAAATTTTAATCAACTTAATTGATAATGCATTTAAATTTACAGAAAACGGTTTTGTTGAATTTGGATATTTGTTAAAAGAAAAGAATACAAAAATTGAATTTTATATTAAAGATACTGGAATTGGTATTGCAAGAGAAAAATTCGAAGATATATTCCAAAGTTTTACTAAGATCGAAACAGATAAATCGAAGTTATATAGGGGTACAGGATTAGGATTAACCATTACAAAAAATCTGATAGAACGATTGGGAGGAAAAATATGGCTCGATTCAGCAATAAAAGTTGGGTCAACTTTCTATGTTGAAATGCCATTGAATATTTCTGATACAAAAGTTTCCATACAAAATCAAAATGAAATTGAAATTACTAATGATTTTTCACTGTGGAAAGATAAAACCATATTAATTGCTGAAGATGAAGATAGTAATTATAAATTTCTTGAAATGCTTCTAATAAATAAAGGATTAAAATTACTAAAAGCAGAAAATGGTTTCGAAGCGATAGAAATAATCAAAGGGAATCAAAATATCGACTTGATTTTAATGGATATTAAAATGCCCGGAATGAATGGACTTGAAGCTACATCTCGTATTAAGCAGATAAAACCCAATATTCCAATTATTATTCAAACTGCACATGTTATGCAAAACGATGAAAAATTGAGTATTAATGCCGGTAGCGATGATTACATTACTAAACCAATAAATAAAGAAATACTTTTCCATATAATTAATAAGTGGATTGATATAAAAAATAACGTTTCTTAAACCAGATTTCGTTTTACTTTATATTTTAACCTTATGATAAGGCAAATTTCATATACTTTTATTATTCTCTTTTTTTTCAATAACTCAATAATATATGGGCAATCAATTAATCCTGATAGTTTATTAAAAGAAATAAATACTTCAGATGATACTATTAAAATTAAAATATACAATCAAATTGCTAACTACTATCTGAATGTATCTCCTGAACAATCTCTTTATTATTCAAATAAAATTCTTATCCTTTTAAAAACGGAGGATTTAAAATTTAGGTCGTATACTCTTCAGCAGATTGGTATTGCTTATGAGCAACTTGGCAAATACGATTCTGCATTAAATTATCATATTCAATCGTTAAAAATATTTGAACAAATAAAAGACAATAAAGGAACTGCAAAAGCATACACTGAGCTTGCATTAATATACAAGAATCTAAACGATTTCGACAAGGCTTTAAAATACTATAATAAAGCATTAACACTTGCAAACAACTTAAACAACAAACCATTAATATCCAAAGACTTAACAAGTATTGCAGGAGTTTATTATGCTCAGGAAAATTTTACAGAAGCACTTAAAAATCTTCAAAAAGCTAAAAAAATTAGTGAAGGTATTAATGATCGAGAAAATTTAAATAAGATTTATAATAATATTGGAATCATTTATAAAAATCTGGATCAATACAATAAAGCTATTGAGAATTATACAAAATCACTTGATATTGATATTGAACAGAATAATATTACCGGAATTGCAATTTCATATATGAATCTGGCTGCATTATACGTTAAAACAAAAGATTTTAAAAAAGCTGAAGAGTTATTAAACAAAGGAATACTTCTTACAAAGAAGATGAACACAAATAAACTTCTACTAAGCTATTACGAGACTTATGCCGATCTTTATTCAACAAGTGAAGACTATAAGAAGGCTTACGAATATCAGAAAGAATATAACGACCTGAAAGAAATAATACTTTCAAAAGAGAGCAGGGACCAAATTACCAAATTGCAAGCTGAACTAGAAACAAATCAAAAAACAAAAGAACTTGAACTTATTGCAAAAGAGAAAAGCTTGCATGAAAACAATTCGCGAATAATTACATTTTCACTTTTAATAATTTCCATTTTCCTTATTTTTAATATTCTCTCAATTTTTAGAAGATATAAACTTAAAAAACTTTCAAACGAGAAATTGCGTTTAGAAATTAAAGAGCATAAAAAAACGGCACAATCGTTAAAAGTGAGTCAGGAAAGATTTGATCTTGCAATGAAAGGTTCAAATGATGGTTTATGGGATCGAGATTTAGAAAATAACAAAGTATATTATTCTGAACGATGGAAAAACATGCTCGGATATTCAGATACCGAATTCCCTAATGATATTAAAGCTTTCGAAGAGTTGTTACATCCAGAAGATAGAAAAAGAGTATTGCAACGATTTAATGATCATTTAAATGGGGAATCAGACTTATACGAAAACATTTTTAGAATACGGCACAAAAACGGTCATTATATTTCTGTACTAGATAGAGGAAAAGCAATCCGAAACGAAAAAAACGAAGCAATAAGAGCAGTAGGAACACATAGCGACATTTCGGAGAAACAACAAATTGAATTTGAGTTGAAGCAATACCGTGAGCATTTAGAAGAAATTGTTGAAGAACGAACACATGAATTAAAAAATGCAAAAGACAAAGCAGAAGATAGTGACCGATTAAAATCAGCATTTTTAGCAAACATGTCGCATGAAATTAGGACCCCAATGAATGCTATAATTGGTTTTTCTGATCTTTTAAACGATCCGGATATTACTCAGGAACAAAGGCAAGAATTAATCAGCCATATTAATAAAAATTCAGACACTTTGCTTTATCTTATTGATGATATTATTGATGTTGCTAAAATTGAAGCAGGGCAATTAACAATTAACAAAACAGAATGTAATATTAATCAAATATTAAGTGATGTTTATGAATCATTTCTCGAAACAAATGATTTGAAAGAAAAACAACAATTACAATTTCTGATAAAAAAAGGAATTCAAACTGATAACTTCACAATTCATACTGATCCATATAGACTTAAACAGATTATTACAAACCTCGTAAGTAACTCACTAAAATATACCGACAAAGGTTCAATTGAATTAGGTTACTTTGTAAAATCAAACAACGATTTTTCATATCTTGAATTTTATGTAAGTGATACAGGAATTGGTATTCCAGCCGAAAATCATAACGATATTTTTGAACGCTTTAATAAGTTAGAAAATTCAAAAACAAAACTTTATAGAGGAACAGGATTGGGACTCACAATTACAAAAAATCTGGTTGAAATGTTAGGAGGTAAAATATGGGTAGAATCGGAACCTAATAAAGGTTCAAAATTTTATTTTACAATACCTGTTGAAGAATTTAAAGGTAGATTTAATTTTGAAAAAGAACCATTAGATGATACCTATAGAAACTG
>MENE01000172.1:0-303 GCA_001769005.1 Bacteroidetes bacterium GWA2_31_9b
AGCAAATAAGCATTTTTTTCTTTCACATTTCTTTAAAAACAATTACGATACTATTCTTAGAAGCCTACCTATAGTTAATTCTCCGTATAATATTACCCGAATAGAAGTATGGGTTACTAACAAAACGAATAATTTTGAGGAAAATAGAAATATTCTTGCATTGCTTGACCTGGCTGAAGCAGATACTATTTTCGCTTCTTCTAATATTATTAGCCCTGGACCATTTTTACAAAGAAATCCTGATAATACTACAAACGAATTATATTTTAAACTTTTTAATATGACAGGTATTCGTAATATTAA
>MENE01000172.1:397-881 GCA_001769005.1 Bacteroidetes bacterium GWA2_31_9b
AATGAATATACCATTAACGAAAGATTAGGATACATTTCTATTAATTCTGCATTAAATTCCGATGAAGTATTAGCTGTTGCTTATGAATATTATTATAATGGTAGACGATTTCAGGTAGGGGAATTTTCGACCGACGGATTTTCAGGTTCTGATGTTTTATTAGTTAAACTGCTTAAAGGAGTAACCCTTACACCAAGTATTCCAACCTGGGATCTGATGATGAAAAACATTTATTCTATTGGTGCATATCAGGTTAATAATGATAATTTTATTCTCGATGTTTTATACGAGGATGATAAAACCGGAAATGCATTAAATTATATTTCTGAAGGAAAGATTAATAAAAAAGTTCTTCTTAAAGTTCTCAATCTTGATAATTTAAATAGTCAATCGGATCAATCGCCCGATGGACGATTTGATTTTCTTGAAGGTATAACCATTAATTCTTCTAATGGTCGAATTATTTTTCCAGTATTACAACCTT
>MENE01000172.1:974-7070 GCA_001769005.1 Bacteroidetes bacterium GWA2_31_9b
GGCTTGTTGCCGAAAAAAACAAATTCTTACTCAGGGGCGAATATCGATCTGCTTCCGGTTCTGAAATCTCATTAAACACGGTTAATATTCCTCAAGGTTCAGTTGTTGTAACTGCTGGAGGAAGAAAACTAACTGAAAATACCGATTTTACCGTTGATTACAATTTGGGTCGTGTGCGAATTATAGATGCAGGATTACTCGAATCAGGTACTCCAATACAAGTGTCGCTCGAAAGTAATGCATTGTATAGTATTCAAACGAAAACATTATTAGGTACTCATTTAAATTATAGAATTTCCGACGATTTTAATATAGGAGGTACCGTAATTAATCTTACCGAAAAACCACTAACTTCAAAAGTTGCTTTTGGCGAAGAACCTATTTCAAATACAATTTGGGGATTAAATACTTCTTATCGTACAGAATCACAGTTTCTTACAACCCTGGTTGATTATCTACCATTTCTGGAAACAAAAGAAAAATCAGCAATAAATTTTGAAGCAGAATTTGCTCAACTTATTCCCGGACACTCTGATATTATTAAAGAAGAAGGAAACGCATATATTGATGATTTTGAAGGAAGTGAAACATCATACGATATTCGATCATATAATTCGTGGGTTCTGTCGAGTATTCCTCAAAATCAACCTGACTTATTTCCTGAAGCAGATGCCGATAGTACAGCATCTGGTTATAACCGTGCAAAAATAGCTTGGTATAAAATCGATCCATTATTTTTACGAAACACAGGTTTTACTCCACCACATATTAAAACCGATGCTAAACAACAATCGAATCATTTTGTACGTGAAATATATGAAGATGAGATATTTCCAAATAAAGAATCAGCAAGCCAGATTCCATCTGCATTGCAAGTTCTTAACCTTGCTTTTTATCCAAAAGAAAGAGGTCCATATAACTATTCAATAAATAATTTTAATGTTGATGGTAGTTTACTAAATCCTGAAAATAGTTGGGGAGGTATTATGCGGGAAACACCTCAAAAAGATTTTGAAGCATCAAATGTTGAATATATTGAGTTTTGGTTAATGGATCCATTTGTTTATGATTCGTTACAAAGTGGTGGCGATTTATATTTTAACCTGGGAAATATTTCGGAGGACATTTTAAAAGATTCCAGAAAGAGTTTTGAACATGGATTACCCAGCACTGATGTTGTGGAAAATGTTGATACAACCGCTTGGGGGCGTATTCCTCAAAATCAATCAATTATTGATGCATTCGATTTGTCAGCTAATTCACGTGAAAATCAGGATGTTGGTTTAGATGGCTTATCCGATTCTGACGAAAAATCATTCTTTAATTGGTATTTAACAGCATTGGAAAATCTAGGAATTCAACAAGATGTAATAGAAAAAATACAAGAAGATCCATCGGCCGATAACTATCATTATTATCAGGGTAACGATTATGATACAAAGGAAGTAAGTATTCTTGACCGTTACAGATACTATAATAATCACGAAGGCAACTCACCTATAACAACAGGTTCAACATCAACGTCTGCTACAAATAATCCCGATGTTGAAGATATTGACAGAGATAATACTCTAAACGAAACAGAAAGTTATTTCCAGTACAAGGTTGAACTTCGACCAGAAATGATGCAGGTGGGGATGAATAATATTATAGATAAACGAACTGCCATTGCTAAACTTCCTGATCCAGACAGCGATGGACATATTACCTGGTATCAGTTCCGAATCCCTATTCGTGAACCAGAGCGAACAGTTGGAGCAATTCAGGATTTTAAATCGATACGGTTTATTCGTATGTTTATGAGAGATTTTGAAGACAGCATTTTTCTTCGATTCGCCAAACTTGAACTAGTTCGTGGTGAATGGCGTAAATACAATTTTTCCCTTATGGAAGGTCACGAAGCTCTTTCAACTCCCGAATATTCAAATGGTATTCTTGATATTGCCTCAATCAACATCGAAGAAAATACAAATTATGTTTTGCCTCCCGATGTAACACGTGAAATTGATCCTACAAATCCTCAATTGCAGCAATTAAATGAACAATCAATGATACTCAGAGTCAGAGGTCTTGACGATGGCGATGCCCGTGCTGCATATAAAAGCTTAAACATGGATATAAGGCAATATAAAAAATTAAAGTTATTTGTACATGCCGAACCATTAGAAACAGAAATATTAAAAGATGAGGATTTAAGAATATTTGTCCGTTTAGGTACCGATTACAGAGATAATTACTACGAATATGAAATTCCTCTTAAAACAAGTATTCCTAATGATATGGACCGTTATGATGTTTGGCCAGAGGAAAATAATGTCGAAATTATTCTCAACGATTTAATTCAGGTAAAGCAAACCAGAAATGATGAAATGCATAAAGCCAATTCTGCAATTGCTATCAATTCTGTATTTTCTGTTTACGATGGCAAAATCAGGATGTCTGTTCGTGGAAATCCAAATTTGAGCAATGTTCGCACTATAATGATCGGAGTTAGAAACCCAAGCAAATCGAATAATGTAATTTCTATAGACGATGGAATGCCAAAATCAGGTGAGATTTGGGTTAATGAATTACGCTTAAGTGATTTTAAAGAAGATGGCGGATGGGCTGCAAGAGCTCGCTTATCGACACGCTTAGCCGATTTTGGAACAATAAATCTTGCCGGAAGTATGAGTACTCCAGGATTTGGAAGTATTGAAAAGAAAGTAAACGAACGAAGTAAAAATGAAATAATAGAATACGATTTATCTACAAACCTGGATTTGGGTAAGTTTTTTCCCGAAAAATCACAAATTAGTATTCCTATGTATGCAGGATATTCTGAAGGATTTATTAATCCGGAATATAATCCGCTCGATCCCGATGTGCCTTTACAAGTTGCTCTTGATAATGCTGCTACAAAATCAGAAAGAGACTCAATAAAAAAAATTGCGCAAGATTATACCGAACGTAAAAGTTTGAATTTTACAAATGTTAAAATAAACAAACAATTAGAAAAACCAGGAATTTACGATCCATCTAACTTCTCGCTTTTCTATTCTTACAATGAACTATTTTCAAGTAATATTAATACAGAATATAATATTCAAAAAAATTATCGAGGGGGAATTAATTACAATTATATTTCAAGACCCCAAAATGTAACTCCATTACGTAAAGTAAAATTTTTAAATAATAAAACATTTGCATTACTTCGCGATTTTAATTTCTATTACTTACCCACGAGTTTTATTTTTAGAACCGATATGGATAGAAGGTATCAAGAAGTTAAAATCCGAAATATTAATAACCCCGATAATATTATTGAACCTTCATTTAGTAAAGATTTTAAATGGAATAGGTTTTATGATTTGAAATACGATATAGCCCGTTCGTTAAAACTCGATTTTTCTGCACAGAATATAGCAAGAATTGACGAACCGTACGGAATTGTTGATAGAAAAAGAGATCCAGATTCGTATGATATATGGAAAAAAGAAGTTTGGAGTAATATTCAGGATTTTGGCAGAAATACTGAATATAGTCAAGATATAAAAGTTTCATATACTATACCGGTAAACAAAATTCCGATGTTCGACTGGGTAAATGCAAATGCTGTTTACAATGGAACATATAATTGGAAAGCAGCATCATTATTGCTAACAGACGAATTTGAACCCGGGAATACAATTCGTAACTCTAGAACATACCAGTTAACCGGTCAAACCAACTTGGTTACTCTTTACAATAAGCTCGGATTCTTAAAAAAGATAAATCAAAAATATAGCAGTGCTGCAAACAAGAAAAAAAGCAAGAAGCTGGAAATAATAACATACCGCGAAGAAAAAGTAAACGTAAAAGCGAATAGGTCGAAAAGTATAACCCATGATTTAAATACCGATGATGTATCGGTAAAAGTGCTCGATAAAAATGGTAAAGAAATTAAAGGAGAGGTAGAGGTTGTTTCAAAAAACAAAATTAAATTTAAATCGGAAGCAGATGCCGATGAAATAACTTTTGTTATTGAGGGAAAAATTGAGAAAAAAGAAAATCCATTTATTTTTATTGCAGAAAATACTGCTCTTCTGTTGATGTCTGTTAAGAATATCTCAGTATCTTATGCAGTAGTCGAAGGATCAAGTTTAACGGGTTATAAACCTAGTACATCATTATTTGGAATGGAAGATGTATTTGGATCTTCTTCGGCACCAGGATGGCCTTATGTTTTTGGATGGCAAGATGATGATTTTGCTGTAAAAGCTATTAATAATGGTTGGTATACCGACGATCCTACTGTTATTACTCCTTATACAATGACACAAAATAAAACTTTAAATATTCGTGCTACCCTTGAACCTATTCAAGGATTAAAAATTGAATTATCAGCAAACAGAAGTTCTTCTGAGAACAATAGCAGGTATTACTTACAAACAAGCACAGATCCATACAATCAACAAATAACAGGTAACTTTTCAATGTCGTACATAACTATTCTTACTGCATTTGATAATGTAGATGCCAAATATTCTCAGGCATTCGAGGATTTTAAAAATTACAGAGACGATATTTCACAAAGACTAGCTTCGGAAAGGGTTTCTAATGATGCTGTACTTTATAATCCAAACAATCCTCATGCTAATGATGGAGCGAATTACAAAAGCGGATATGGTAGTTTATCGCAAGAAGTTATGATTCCGGCATTCTTATCGGCTTATGGTATTGTTGATAAGGATAAAATATCACTCGATATTTTCCAGAAAATACCTTTACCAAACTGGAATATCCGATTCGATAGACTTAAAGATGTCTCTTTTCTTAAACCTTATTTTAAATCAATTAACATTAGCCATGCATATCGCTCAACATATAATGTTGGAACATTTATTAACAATAGTGATTTTGTTCGTGATGATGATGGGTTTAGTTATATAATGGATGTACAGGATAATTTTATCCCTGAATATAATATTTCATCTGTTTCAATAACTGAACAATTTGCTCCATTAATTAATGTTGATTTAACCTGGGTAAATAATATTACAACACGATTCGAGATTAAGAAATCAAGAACAATAACCCTTAGTTTTTCAAATAACCAGATAACAGAAATTTATAACGACGAACTAGGATTTAGTGTTGGATATAGGTTCGATGATTTTAATCTTATTTTTGATTTTGGGAAAAATCAGGAAAATTTTAAAAGCGATTTAAATATTCGTGCCAATTTAAAAATTCGTGATAACCAAACGATATTGCGTAAAATAGCTGAAGATACAGAACAAATTTCTGCTGGTCAGGAAGCAATTGTAGTTGGTATTTCTGCCGATTATTTACTTAGCGACAGGCTTACTCTTCGCGTATTTTATGATTTAAATACTTCAACGCCTTACATTTCAACTTCATATCCTACTTCGAATACAAATATTGGATTTAGTCTCAGATTTACCCTTACTCAATAATTTGTTTTAATAAAAAATGATTATTTTTGACTAATAATTTTTATCAGAAAAATTTAATTAAAATATAGAATTATGAATATTCCACAAAATTTAAAGTACACCAAAGATCACGAATGGATTCGTGTTGAAGGTAATGAAGCTTATGTTGGTATTACCGAATATGCACAAGGCGAACTTGGAGATATCGTATTTATTGAAGTAGAAACTCAAGGTGAAAAATTAGCCAAAGAAGAAATTTTTGGTACTGTTGAAGCCGTTAAAACTGTTTCTGATATGTTTATGCCTGTTGGTGGTGAAGTTCTTGAAGTAAATCCTAAACTTGAAGAATCTCCTGAAGTTGTTAATAAAGATCCTTATGGTGATGGTTGGTTTATTAAAATTGCTATTACAAATCCTGCTGAATTAAACGAATTATTAGATGCAGCAGCATATAAAAAATTATTAGAAGCTTAATTTCTATTTGAAATTAAAAAAAATGGCCCGAAATATTTCGAGCCATTTTTTATGTATTAAAGTTTGTATTATAATTTCTTTTTAACTTCAACTTCTTGATATCCTTCAATAATATCGCCTACTTTAATATCATTAAAGTTATCAATATTTAATCCGCATTCATAACCTGAAACAACTTCTTTCGCATCGTCCTTAAATCGTTTTA
>MENE01000172.1:7151-7480 GCA_001769005.1 Bacteroidetes bacterium GWA2_31_9b
TCACCATACATCCTGCAACAGTACCAACTTTTTTGATTTTGAATACATCACGTACTTCAACTGTAGCAACAATCTCTTCTTTAATCTCAGGTGAAAGCATTCCTTCCATTGCATCGTGTACTTCATTAATTGCATCATAAATAATTGAGTACAATCGAATATCAATTTCTTCTTTTTCTGCTAATTTTCTGGCATTCATCGAAGGTCGAACCTGGAATCCGATAATAATAGCATTTGATGCTGCTGCTAATAATACATCTGACTCTGAAATTTGTCCAACTCCTTTGTGAATAATATTTACCTGAATTTCTTCAGTACTTAATTTTATT
>MENE01000172.1:7505-15556 GCA_001769005.1 Bacteroidetes bacterium GWA2_31_9b
AACCATCCACATCACCTTTAACAACAATATTAATTTCCTGGAAGTTTCCAATAGCAATACGTCGTCCGATTTCAGCAAGAGTAATATGTTTTTGTGTTCGCATACTCTGTTCACGTTGTAATTGCTCTCTTTTATTTGCTATATCACGAGCCTCCTTATCACTTTCCATCACATTAAACTTGTCGCCTGCCTGAGGAGCACCGTTTAAACCCAAAATCTGAACAGGAGTTGATGGTCCAGCAATTTCAATTCTCTTGCCACGCTCATTATACATAGCTTTAACGTGACCAAAATAGCTTCCTGCAATAATTACATCACCAATTCGTAATGTACCTGCTTCAATAAGTACGGTAGAAATATATCCTCGTCCTTTATCAAGTTGCGATTCAATAACTGTTCCGTGAGCTCTTTTATCAGGATTTGCTTTAAGTTCGAGCAACTCAGCTTCTAAAAGTACTTTTTCCAATAATAAATCAACATTTGTACCATGTTTTGCAGAAATATCCTGTGATTGATATTTACCTCCCCATGCTTCAACAAGGTAATTCATGTTGGCTAGTTCTTCTTTAATTTTTTCAGGATTTGCTCCATTTTTATCAATTTTATTAATTGCAAAAATGATTGGAACACCTGCTGCACTTGCGTGGTTAATTGCTTCAACTGTTTGAGGCATTACATTATCGTCTGCCGATACAACAATAATTGCGATATCGGTAACCTGAGCTCCACGAGCACGCATAGCTGTAAAAGCCTCGTGTCCCGGAGTATCTAAGAAGGTTATTGTTCTTCCATTTTCAAGCTCTACACTATATGCACCAATATGCTGAGTTATACCTCCTGCTTCACCTGCAATAACATTTGCTTTACGAATAAAGTCTAGTAATGAGGTTTTACCATGGTCAACGTGTCCCATTACGGTTACAATTGGTGGTCGCCATTGCAATTCTTCTTCAGTATCTATTTCATCTTTTATAGCTTCCTGCACTTCAACACTAATAAACTGAACTTTAAAGTTAAATTCATCAGCTACTAAAGCCATAGTTTCTGCATTCAATCTTTGGTTAATAGAAACAAGTAACCCAAGGTTCATACATACAGAAATAACTTCGTTAACAGGAACATTCATCATTGTTGCCAATTCGTTTACAGAAACAAATTCAGTAACTTTTAATGTTTGTTTGTCGGCTTCTAATTTTAAAGTGTCTTCTTGTTGTTTTAAACTATATGCATCACGTTTATCACGTCTGTGTTTCGATCCTTTTGATTTTCCTTTTGTGGTTAATCGTGCTAAAGTATCTTTTATCTGTTTTTGTACATCTACTTCATTAATTTCAGGTCGAAGTTGACGTTTCTTTTTCTTATTTAATTTGCTGAAAGAAGAATCTTTTTGCTCTTTTTTCTTTGCTGCTTCAGCATCTGTTGGTTTCTTTTCAGTTGAAGGTGTTTCAACTTTATTTGGAAAATCTTTATGTATTCTCTTACGTTTTTTCTTCTTACTACGTAAATCGTTAGAAGAGGCAACAGGTTTTTTATCTTTATCTTTCGAAGGTTCAGGCAACACAATTCGTCCAACCACTGTTGGTCCTGTAAGCTTCTGAACTTCAGATTTAAAAAATACCTGAGGATTGTCGGATCCTTGTTTTACAATTTTTTCTTCTGTTTTTACATCTGGTTTAGCCTGTGGTTTTGCTTCCTCTGGCTTAGTAACTACATTTTTTTGTCTATTATCAAAATGTTCTTGTTCTCTTTGTTTTTTCGTTTTTTTATCGGGACGAGTTTTCTGATTTATTGAGTCTAGATCAATTCTTCCAACAACTTTAACGGTATCTTTTACTTGTTCTGGTTTCTTTTTTTCTTCAACAGGTTTTTCTTCTTCAACTTTTTCTTCGATTTTTTCAACAACTTTCTCAGGAACATGAACTTCTTTTGGTTCTATAACTTTCTCAGGTTCTTGTTTATGGGGTTTTTTATCAAGATCAATTTTCCCGATAATTTTTATTGAATCTTGCAGAGGTTTTGTTTCAGGTGTTGGAGTTGAAGCTGTTCTGCTACTGAAATCTTTGATCATGATTTCTTCATCACGATTTGACGTATCATCGTCAGAATCATCATCATTTGTATCATGATGAGGAAGATCGTTAATAGAAATAGTTTCTTTTTTCTCACGTAGCTTCGAAAGAATCAATTTCTCCGATTCTTTTTTAGCATTTATATCTGAACTGTATTCTTTAACAAGAATGTTGTAAAGATCTTCAGAAACTTTTGCGTTTGGATTTGTATCTATTTCATATCCCTTTTTATGCAGAAATTCAATTATAGTTGAAATCCCTACATTAAACTCTTTTGCTACTTTACTAAGTCTTGTTGTCTTGTCTTGTCCCATATTTTGTTACTATACCATTAAAAATCAAAAAACCGAAGATCTGTCAAATATACAATAAACTGTTATTCAAATTCTGATTTAAAGATTCGGATTATATCATCTACCGTTTCTTCTTCAAGATCGGTACGTTTTATTAAGTCTTCACGATTGATCTCAAGAACACTTTTTGCTGTATCACAACCAATTGCTTTAAGTGCATCAAGAACCCAGCTTTCAATTTCGTCTGAGAATTCGTCAATGCTAACGTCTTCGTCGTCTTCTTCGACGGTTTCTCTGTAAACATCTATCTCATATCCTGTAAGCTGACTGGCAAGTTTGATGTTTAAACCACCTTTACCAATAGCTAACGAAACTTCTTCAGGTAATAAATATACATCTGCACGTTTTTCGTCCTGATTAAGTTTTATAGAAATGATTTTTGCAGGGCTTAACGATCGTTGAATAAACAACTGAGTATTGTTTGTAAAGTTAATTACATCAATATTCTCATTTTTCAATTCGCGAACGATTCCATGAATACGTGAACCTTTCATTCCTACGCAAGCACCAACAGGGTCAATACGCTCGTCGTATGATTCTACAGCAACTTTAGCACGTTCACCGGGTATTCGTACAATCTTTTTAATTGTTATTAAACCATCAAAAATTTCAGGTACCTCAAGTTCGAATAATCGTTCAAGAAATACAGGTGATATTCGTGATAATACGATTAATGGATTGTTGTTTTTCATTTCTACTCGAATAACAACCGCTCGAATGGTATCGCCTTTTCTGAAAAAATCAGAAGGTATCTGTTCTGTTTTTGGAAGAATTAACTCGTTGTTTTCATCATCAAGAACAAGGATTTCTTTTTTCCAAACCTGGTAAACTTCACCGGTAACGATATCGCCAATCCTATCTTTATACTTTAAGTAAATGTTGTTTTTTTCAAGATCTAAAATTCTATTGGTCAAATTCTGGCGTAAAGCAAGAATTGCTCTTCTTCCAAAATCCAATAATTTTACTTCGTCTGTAACTTCTTCGCCAACTTCGTAATCAGTATCGATCTTTTTAGCATCAGATAATCGAATCTGAAGGTTAACATCAGTAATATCGCTGTCTGCAACTACTTCTCTGTTTCTCCAGATTTCAAAGTCGCCTTTATCAATATTGATAATTACATCGAAATTTTCATCAGTACCGTACTTTTTTAACAGTAAATTGCGGAATACATCTTCAAGAACTGTCATCATTGTTGCACGATCGATATTCTTCAGCTCCTTAAATTCAGAAAATGTGTCGATCAAATTCAAATTTTCCATTCTATATATTTTATCTTTTAATTAAAATTAAATACAATTTTTGTTGATTTTACTTTCTCGAAGGGAATTTCAATACTTTCAAGTACTACTTGTTTTTTCTTTTTCCCTTCAACTTTAACAGATTTTTTTACATCTATACTGAATGCTTTTTCAGAAACCTGATTTAAAATACCTGTTAGTTTTTTACCATCTTTTGTTACAGTTTCAACTTCTTTACCAATATTTTTTTGGTATTGCTGTATAACTTTAAAAGCTGATGATAATCCTGCAGAAGATACTTCTAACTCGTAATCTTCAGTTTCTCGATCAAAATGATCATTAATAACTCGGCTAACATCAACACAATCATCAATTGTTATTTTGTCGAAACTATCCAGCTCAACAATTATTTTATTTGCTGTGCTTACAAAAACATCGACAATAAAAGCTTTTTTTTGCTCAACAATGGGCTGAATTATGTTTAATATGTCTGTTTTATTAATCATATCGTACCTGTAATAAAATAGGGGACTATGTCCCCTAACACAAATCATTCGCTTTTTCAGGTGCAAAAATAGATTAAAAAATGCAAACTACAAAATTATTTGCCTGAAAATTGGTGTGTTATGAAAATTCTATCTAGATATTGTATGAACAGAATAAACTATTATTTCTATTGATATTGTAGAAAAACCCTTAATTTTGTTTTATCATTAATCATTATAATAGCTTGAAAGAAAACTGGCAAAATAAAAAGAAGATAGTTAACGATCCTGTATATGGATTTATAAATATCCCATCCGAAATAGTTTTTGATATTATTGAACACAGGTATTTTCAAAGGTTGCGTCGAATAAAACAACTCGGTTTAACTGATTTTGTATATCCCGGAGCTGTTCATACCCGTTTTCAGCATACATTAGGAGCAATCCATCTTTTAAATTCTGCAATAAACGGCTTAAGAGCCAAAGGTCATGATATAACTTCAGTTGAAGAAGAAGCAGTTACCATTGCTCTTTTACTGCATGATATTGGTCATGGTCCATTTTCACATACACTCGAAAAAGTTATTCTCGAAGATTATAGCCATGAGCAGCTTTCGTTACTTTTTATGAATGAGCTAAACAAACAGTATAATGGGAAACTTTCTATAGCGATTTCTATTTTTAAAAACGAGTACGCTAAAGCATTTCTTCATCAATTGGTCTCGAGTCAGCTTGATATGGATCGGCTCGATTATCTTAGTCGCGATAGTTTTTATACGGGAGTTTCTGAAGGTGTTGTAAGTTCCGACAGAATAATAAAAATGCTTAATATTAATAACGATCAGCTTGTTGTTGAAGCAAAAGGAATTTACTCAATCGAAAAGTTTTTGATTGCCCGATGGCTCATGTACTGGCAGGTTTATTTGCACAAGACAGTTGTTTCTGCAGAACAACTATTACTCAATATTTTTAAACGGGTAAAGGAGTTGATTCAGAATAATGAAGAAATTTATCTTACCGATGAACTAGCGTTTTTCTTAAGACCATCGACAATAAAATATTCTGAAAAAGAGATACTTGAAAATTTTTCGCGAATTGATGATTCAGACATAATTACATCCCTAAAAAGATGGAGTAATGAAAAAGACGTTGTTTTATCAACATTGTCGTTGAATTTATTAAATCGCAATTTATATAAGATTGAAATTCAGAATACTCCATTCGAAAAAGAACGGATTGAAAAACTCTTGCTTGAAACATCAAAAAAAATGAACCTTTCAGAAAAAGAGACAGAATATTTTGTTTTTACAAATCACATAAGTAAAAATGCATATAGTGCATTCGACGATAAAATTCAAATAGCATATAAAGATGGAAAAATTGTTGATATAGCTGATGCTTCGGATATGTTAAATATGTCAATTTTATCGAAAACAGTACATAAATATTTTTTGTGTTACCCTAAAGAAATTTAATATTTCAATTTATAATGTTATTTTTGGGCTAAAATTTTTAAACCTCTATCAATATGGAATTTACAGCCAAAATGATTGCCGACTTTTTAAAAGGTGAAATTGTAGGTAATCCGGATGTTAAAGTAAATAATGTAGCAAAAATTGAAGAAGCACTGCCAGGAACACTTGCTTTTTTATCAAATCCAAAATACAATAGTTATTTATATACTACCCAGGCATCTGTTGTTTTAATTAATGCTGATTTTAAAATAGAAAAAGAAGTAACAGCAACACTTATTAAAGTTCCAAATGCTTATGAGGCTTTTGCATCTTTACTTCAGCTAGCTCAACAAGGAAAAACATATAAAACAGGAATCGAACAACAATCCGTTATTTCAGAATCAGCAGAAATAGGAGAGAATGTGTATGTTGGTTCGTTTGCATACATTGGCGATGATGTTAAAATTGGGAAAAATGTTCGCATTTATCCACAGACTTTTATTGGTAATAATGTAACTATTGGCGATGGTTCAATAATCTTTGCCGGAGTAAAAATATATGAAGATTGTGTTTTAGGAAATAATTGTACGATACATGCCGGAGCAGTTATAGGTGCTGATGGTTTTGGCTTTGCACCTCAATCTGATAATAATTACAAAAAAATACCTCAAATTGGGAATGTAATACTTGAAGATTATGTTGAAATTGGAGCAAATGCTACTATCGACAGAGCAACTATGGGATCAACAATAATCAGAAAAGGAGTTAAATTAGATAACCTGACTCATATTGCACATAACGTTGAAGTGGGTGAAAATACAGTAATGGCAGCTCAAAGCGGAATAGCGGGTTCCACAAAAATTGGCAAGAATTGTATGTTTGGCGGTCAGGTTGGTTTTGCCCCACATATTACAATTGCTGATGGTGTTAAAGCTGCAGCACAATCAGGTATTGCAAGTAGTATTAAAGAAGAAAATTTAATTGTAATGGGAGCTCCTGCTTATAAGATTTCGGATTACCAAAAATCGTATGTTGGATTTAGAAAATTACCTGAAATCATAAAACAGATCAGAGATCTAGAAAACGAAATAAAAGAACTGAAGAAAAATCAAAAGTAATTGATCTTCAAATAAATAGATTTAATTTTTAATAAAATACATATCGCGAATCAAGAATTTTGTAAATTGCGACAATTTTTAAAATAAGATAATTAAAGAACAATGACTGATAAACAAGTAACAATTAGTAATCCGGTGACCCTAAAAGGTAAAGGTTTACACACAGGATACGAAGTTTCGCTTACCTATAATCCAGCTCCAATAGGACATGGAATAAAATTCAGAAGAACTGATCTTGCCGGATCGCCAATTATTAATGCCGATGTTGATAATGTTGTTGAAACATCAAGAGGTACAACGATTGAAGATAAAGGTGTAAAAATTCATACTATTGAACATGCACTTGCAGCAATTACCGGATTAGGAATTGACAACGTTTTAATTGATATGAGCGGACCCGAAGCTCCAATTCTTGACGGTAGTTCACGATTATATGTTAAGGCTTTACTTGAAACCGGACTCGAAGAGCAAGATGCTGAAAAAGAGTATTATGTTATTAAAGAAAAAACTGTTTATCGCGACGAAAAAAACAATATTGAAATTATTGCTTATCCCGACGATCATTTTTCGATTAATGTATTAATTGATTATAACTCAAAAGTTCTTGGTAATCAATATGCATCTTTCGACGAGAGATCAACCGATTTTGCAAAAGAAATTGCTCCTTGCCGCACTTTTGTGTTTTTTCATGAACTGGAGTTTTTGTTAAAAAATAACCTGATTAAAGGTGGCGACCTCGAAAATGCAATTGTAATTATGGAGCATGAAGTTCCCCAGGAAGAACTTGACAGAATAGCTGATTTATTTAATAAACCACATATCCGGGTTAAACCAAATGGTATCTTAAGTAATCTCGAATTGCATTTTAGTAACGAGCCTGCACGTCATAAATTACTAGATATGCTTGGCGATTTTACATTAATAGGAAAACGAATAAAAGGTAAAATTGTAGCAACGCGTCCCGGACATTATGCAAATACTCAACTGGCAAAAATCATAAAAGATAATATTAAGAAAGATTCACAAAAAGTGAATGTTCCTCATTATGATCCCAAAATAAAACCTTTGTACGACATTAACCAGATTAAAACAATTTTACCTCACAGACCACCATTCTTATTGATTGATAAAATAATTTCAATGGACAGTACTTCAATTGTTGGGATGAAAAACGTTACCATGAACGAAGGTTTTTTTGTAGGTCATTTTCCTGATGAGCCGGTTATGCCGGGTGTTTTACAAGTTGAAGCTATGGCTCAGGTTGGTGGAATCTTGGTTTTAAATACAGTTGAAGATCCTGAAAATTATCTGACATATTTTTTACGAATCGA
>MENE01000172.1:15601-17072 GCA_001769005.1 Bacteroidetes bacterium GWA2_31_9b
GTTTAGAATGACTCTGATACAACCTATACGAAGAGGTATTGCATTAATGTGGGGCGAAGCTTTTGTTGGCGATACCTTAGTTATGGAAGGCGAATTAATGGCTCAAATTTCAAAAGTTAAAGAAGAATAAAATTATGAATCAACCACTTGCATACATTCATCCTGAAGCAAAAATTGGCGAAAACGTTAAAATAGAAGCTTTTGCCTGGATTGACAAAAATGTTGTTATTGGCGATGGTACTTGGGTTGGCCCAAATGCAACAATTATGGAAGGTGCCCGAATAGGAAAAAACTGCAAAATATTTCCAGGAGCCGTTGTTTCTGCAATTCCTCAGGATTTAAAATTTAAAGGTGAAGAAACTACAGCTGAAATAGGCGACAATACAACTCTTCGTGAATGTTGTACTGTAAATCGTGGGACAGCATCAAAGGGAAAGACCGTTGTTGGAAATAATTGCCTCCTAATGGCGTATGTTCATGTTGGCCATGATTGTAAATTAGGTAACAACATTATAATTTCGAACAGTACCAATGTTGCCGGAGAAATAGTAATTGACGATTTTGCAATTATTAGCGGGGATGTTCAGATTCACCAGTTTGTTCATATTGGTGGTCATGTTATGATTTCAGGAGGTACACTTGTTCGTAAAGATGTTCCCCCTTATGTTACTGTTGCCCGCGAACCTCTTTCTTATGCAGGAATAAACTCTATTGGATTACGACGTAGAGGATTCTCAAACGAAATAATTAGCCAGATACAGGATATGTACCGCGAAATATTTGTGAAAGATCAGAACGTGGCACAAGCTCTTAAATTTATTGAAGAACAAATTCCTGAATCGAATGAAAAAAACTATATCCTTGAATTTATAAAGACCTCAGAACGAGGATTAATAAGAGGTTATAACGGAGAATAAGAATTGGGATGCAATTTTTTTTAAATAATAATGTAGAATTATTTTGTTTTTAATAAATCTACGATTAAATTTGCAACCGCTAATATAAGAAAATAACTACATAAAGATATATTGCGGGGTGGAGCAGTTGGTAGCTCGTTGGGCTCATAACCCAAAGGTCGCATGTTCGAGTCGTGCCCCCGCTACTAGAGAAAAACCTGATACAGAAGTATCAGGTTTTTCTATTAGTAAAAAACATAAATATCTTTAGGCTGAGTGCAAAAATTAAAAATAAGGGATCACTTTATATTTCTGTGGGATTAAAAAATTAAGCATAAATTTTAGCAACTCGGTAATGGAAAAAATTAACATCTCTCAATTTTCTGAGAAAATCTCATAATCTGTATTTTAACATTTGTGGATTCAGCAACATTTGTTCTTTTAGGCAATAAATATAAACTTTTTTGGCTTGATCCAAAAAAGTTACAAAAAAATCAAGACAAAACGATACTTCCACGCTCTCTGTGATAAGCAAATAATTCCTGACAAAGTAAGCAAGCTCCTTTGTCGGAATT
>MENE01000173.1:0-3088 GCA_001769005.1 Bacteroidetes bacterium GWA2_31_9b
CTTGCTCATAATAAAATATATATCAGCAAAATAATCAATTTTTTGATAAAATTCAAATACTTCCAAAGTAAAAATTTGTTTGTATAGTCGTAAGCTATCTTGATTTCATTCTTAACAAACCTAATATTCCATTTATAAATGTTAAAGGATGAACAGGATTTCCCGGTATATAAAGATCAATATGGTGATTTTCCAGAAATTCACGGTTTAATGCAGGACTATCGGCAAAAATTCCACCACTAATAGCATCGGTACCAACAAGAATAATGATTTTTGGATTTGGAACAGCATTATAACATCGTTCTAAAGGCTCAGCCATATTCTCCGAAATAGGGCCGGTAATTACAATGCCATCGGCATGACGAGGTGAAGCAACAAAATCGACTCCAAAGCGACTTACATCGAACTGAACATTATTTGATGCATTCAATTCCCACTCGCAGCTATTATCTCCTGCAGCAGAAACCTGTCGAAGCTTTAATGACCCACCAAAAAGTTTGTGAATTTCTTTTCTAATTTTATCTGGATTTACTTCAATAGGTGAATCATCGCCTTCACGAATAATTAATCGTTCTCTTTCGTTTGATGACAATTTATAATCTTTGGTAAATGAAATTTTATCTGGGAACTGAATAGCACATTCGCCACAGAAAGTACATTTACCCAAATCAATGCTTACTGGATTGCTTGATATTGCTTTAGTCGGGCACAAATCAACAAGTTTGGATTCATCAACTTTAGCTAATGAAATTACAGGTCTTCCTCTGAAAATACCAGGAACTTCAACAGTTGTGGGATTAGGAATAAATTGTTTCCCCTGATGCCACATTATTTTTAGATTGTCAAACATTTTTTTAATTTGTTAATTGTTTAATATGCTAATATGCTATTCTTAATTTTATTCAGATTTAACACTAGGAACTATTCTTTGTTTATATTATTAATACCGGCAACGATTAATTTTTACTAAACATAAATTTACACTTTTTTCTCCGTAGGAGATAAATATCAATAGATAAAAGATAATAACATAAATTTTTTCCCGTATGGGAATAAACCTTATTTATCGATCAATAGATTTGAAAATATATTTCTCATCATATTCAATTTCAAATACCTTTAAGATTTCATGGTATTCATCGTGAAATGTTGTTTTACGATGATGATTCTGTTGGTTTTCAATATATTTAACAATTTCAGGTATTTGTGATTTTCCATAAGAAAAAGCCCCAAAACCTTCCTGCCATGAAAATTTACCCACAACTAGTTTGTTTTCGTTTATCCAAAGTGAAGTACTTCGTTTTAAATTATACATCAAATCCGATGGTGATTGTTTAGGATTCATACTAACCAGAATATGAATATGATCAGGCATTCCATTTATAGCGAAAAGTTTATGCCCTTGTTGATCAACAATACCATTCATGTATTTGTAGAGTTGAATTTGCCATTTATCTTGAATTAGTGATAATCTGTTTTGTACAGCGAATATATAATGTATATATAATTGGGTGTAGGTGTTTGCCATGGAATTATTTTGTATATGTCCTACGGACAATGATTCATCTTGAGTTATTTCTTTTATTGATATTAAAGCCCTACGGGCTATTGTACAATTATAAATTATAAATCGTGTCCGGAATACGACAGATTAAAGCTTTTATTACAGATCGGGAAATCAGAAATATCGTTATTTCGAACAGATTGTGCCAGCGCCATCCAGTTATGATGTGATGGGTCTTTAATTTTATACACTATCAGATTCCCTGAATTATCGGTAATTGCACAATGGCAAATCTCGCCCCGCCAACCTTCAACAAGTGAGAGAATAAATTTATCGCTTGCAGGAACAAATGCTATATTTTCGGGCTTTTTAAACTCCGGCACTTCTGAAATTAACTCTTTAATGTACGCAATAGATTGCCAAATTTCTTCTTTTCTAATTTGTACCCTTGAATACACATCGCCATGATGCTTAATTATAGGTTCGTGCATTATTTTTGAACCATACAGATTAAATGGATGTGAAGAACGGATATCTCTGCTTAAACCGCTCATTCGTGCTGATGGACCAACTGTTCCAATTTCGAGCACTTCTTTATTCGTTACAACACCTGTTTTTTCCATTCGTGATAACGCACTTGGAAGCGTAAACAGTTTATCGGTCATTTCGTTAAAATCGGGCTCATAAGCAGCAAATATTTCTGTAAGTCGGGTTGCAAGTTCTTTTGTAAAAGGATAATTGATTTTTCCTGCACGTATTAATCCTTTTGCTAAACGATTACCACCCCATTCCTGCAGAAAATTAACCATTGGAGTACGCAATCTTCCATAAACCGAATTGCCAAGCTGGTAAGCAATATCGGCACAAACAGCGGCCAAATCACCAGTATGAATAGCTATTCGTTCAATTTCCAAAGCTAAAGTACGAGCATAATCAAGAGAATAATCGGGAGTAAATCCGCATAAGTTTTCCCATAAATTTACAAATGCAGTGGTATGTCCAACAGTTGTATCACCTGCAATATTTTCGGCAAGGGTAGTGCGTTCCAGCAATTTCTTTTTCTCGATAAATAATTGTTCAATTCCCCTGTGCTGGTATCCCAGTTGAATCTCGAGATGCATAATCTGCTCACCATTGCAGATGAAACGAAAATGCCCCGGTTCAATAATTCCAGCATGAATTGGCCCAACACCTACTTCGTGTAACTCTTCACTATCTACTTTATAAAAAGGATAGTTTTCGATTTTTTTATTTTTGTTAATTCTGTTATGTGCATATCGCAATGGTTTTAACCATGGATGGTCGGAATATGTTATCCCGAAATTTTCATGAATCTCTCTCTCGAACTTTTCAAAATTATGGTTTTGGAATGTAAACGAAGAGTATGCAGTTTTTGTATCAATAATTGCAGATGAAACATTGATATGTTGCATGGTATCATCAGCAATACAGCAAATTAGCTTTATACCTTCATTTATTTTATATCCAAAGTAATTTACACAATGCATTTCTGACTTGTCAATTAACATTTCGACATTACATTTTAAGAACTCATCGTAACTGAGAACAGGAATATCGTTTAAT
>MENE01000173.1:3209-9224 GCA_001769005.1 Bacteroidetes bacterium GWA2_31_9b
ATGCCAGTAGAATATATTGAGAGAGAGATTCCCATGGACTAATACGAGGAATCTTATTTTCATTAACAATCATTGGTGGAGTAAAAAGTAATTTGAAAATATTTGAACCAAAACCCCATATAATCATTGTTAATAGGACAAGTACTGAAAGTAGAATTAGAATATAATGTCCCTCGAATAAGGATTGAAATATCAGAAACTCACTAATAAATAAACCCGATGGAGGCATTGCTGTTGCTGAAATAAATCCAAGCAAAACAACAATAGCACCGGCTTTATTGTATTTAAAGTAATTTCCAACATCATATATACTCTTGCTCTGATAGATTCTATAAATCTGATTGTATTGAAAGAACAAACTAGGTTTTACAAAAGTATGGAGGATAATATGCAATATTGCAGCATATACACCAATACCACCAGCTGCCAGGCCCAACATAACCAAACCCATGTGTTCAATTCCGGAATATGCAAACATTCGTTTTATATTCTTAATGCGGGTCATATAAACAGTAGCAACAAAAACCGAAAGCACAGCAGCAATAAGTATAATTGTACTTGCCCAACTATGTAAAGGAGTGTGAGTCATTATTGCATAAACCCTATAAATACCAACAAACCCAACATTCATAAGTACACTGGCTAACAATGCTCCGGCAGGACCAGGAGCTTTGTCTTTAGCATCAATACCGGCAGTATACATGGGTACAAGTCCAAGTTTAGCTGTAAAACCTGTAAAAATGAACAGGAACGACAGTTTTAACCAGAAGAGATTCAGCTTGTCGAAATTCTGATAAATTGAATCGAACGACATATCTTCAACCCCAGCTTGTTCAAGAGATAAGCTAAGAAAAAGTATGCCGATATAAATAAATGTAATACTGATTGCGCAAATGAAAACATATTTCCATACTCCTTCTAGAGCATTCATGTTCCGGTGATGATAAATAAGAACAGAAGCACTAATGGTTGTAATCTCTACAAAAATCCAAATAACAGCAATATGGTTCGAAATATAAACCATACTACAGGCAGTAATTAGCATAATCATTGCAGCAAAGAAAATCCCCCGTGATTTAGGTGGTTCGTTGCGAGTAGAAATATATCGGTATCCATGAAAAATTGCAGGAATACTAACCACTCCCAGCGCAAAGAGTAACAATATCCCTAAAGCATCAGGCTTAAAAAATTCAAGTTCAGTAATATTTAAATGTTGGTATTCGTATATTCCAAAAAACCAAAGCAGAGCCAAATAAGTAATTAGCAGAAAATAATTCACAAATGTACTTCTGTTAAAGAACAACCACCCGCCAATGATTAAAGTTGCTACTAAAAATATAATTATCATCATTTTTTAATCTTTAAGGTTACGCAATAGGTTTACATCAGGATCCTGAATAACATCGCCAATTTTATTAAAGAAAATACCCAGAATAAGTACGCTGGCAAAAATATCGAGCATGATACCAAGGTTAACCAACATTGGCATTTCGTTTCCAACAGCAAGAGAAAGAATGAATACACCATTTTCGATTACAAGATAACCTACAACATGTGTGATAATCTTTTTTCGTGAAACGATAAGATATAATCCGGTAAATAAGGTCGATAAAGCTACAACAAAATAGGTTTTATCGAGGTTTTCATCTTTTATCGAACTTGATAAAATGATTGTTGAAACAATTATCAACGTAACAATGATTAACGAAACAAAATTTGGTAAATAGGGTTCTGCTTCACGGGTAATTTTATTACGTTTAATAATATAACTCATAAACCATGGAACTGCAATTGCTTTAAAAACGATTGTTTCAAGCATGATCAATAAAAGGTTTGTTGTACTTACATTTGTAAGTGAAAGGTATATTGTACCAAAGAGTATAAATCCCTGAAACACCAAAATTCGCAGATAAGTGATTATACGATTGGCAATGCTCATATAGAGCAACGACATGGCTAAAGCGATTAATAAAATATCTATCATAATAATAATTTTTTACACAAATTTTCCAAGAACCAGCAGCACACCAAAAAATATAAGTAAAGCTACCGAAGTAAGAATAAAAATAAACTGAGGGTTATGCCCCATTCTGAAACGAGCCATAAACGACTCAATAGCACCCACTGCAATAGCAAAACCCAATTGAATTATAAAAAAGAGAGGTATTGAATACTCCAATGGCAGCACACCAATAAAGAAATTCGAAATAATAGCTCCATACATAGCAAATTTCAGGTTCGTAGTGTACATAATAACACCAAAGTCGAAGCCACTGTTATCCAGTACCATTACTTCGTGTATCATGGTAAGCTCCAAGTGTGTTTTAGGATCATCAACTGGCATGCGGCTGTTTTCAATCATTGCAATCATAATAAACACGAAAGTTGCCAATGCACCAAGCATATATGAAATCTGTGAACCATAATGCAAGGTTGTGAAAATACTATGGAATGATGTATGTCCGGTAAATAGTGCGAATGAACCCATAAGGATGAAAAATGCGGGTTCAACAAGCATTGAAAACAAGGCTTCGCGACTAGCACCCATACCTTCGAAGCTACTTCCTGTGTCGAGTGCAGAGATAATCATAAAAAACTTACCGAATGCCAGTATATAGGCAAACATTACAAAATCCATTTCAAAAGAAATAAGCCCGGGATGACTTCCATGAGGAATCATTAAAATGGCCATTATTACCGATGTAAAGTAAGCCGTTGGGGCAATCTGAAAAATAAAACTTGTAGTTTTACTAAATACCGAGCCTTTTTTCCAAAGCCGGATAATGTCTTTCATTGGTTGAAGTATTCCAGGACCTTTTCGCCCCGACGCAATACTTTTTGTTCGTAGTACGAAACCCATGAAAAACAAACTTGCAAATAGAATAAGTAAAAAACTTACCATGCTATAAATGATTTAAAAAATTAATTAAAATCGATATTTTTTCAATAATTATAGGTACTATAATGGTTAAACTAATAAAAATAAATCCATATAAAATATAATATTGAATATTTCCATTCTGAAGAAACACAAAACGGTTTAACAATCTTTTAAGGTAAAACAAAGGCTTATCAATGAACCAGCTTTCAACTTTATCGTAAGGATGCGTAACCTGATTCATTTGCTGTGGAAAAATCCCTGTAGAATTTACTTTTCCTTTTTTAATCTGCAGAATAGGTTCTGCCAATTTTCGATATGAGCGAATAAACGAAGATGCTGTATATTGCATTTTTGATGCATCGCCGGTATATCCACAACCCCAGGTTACATCAGTACAGGTATTTCGTTTCGACACAATTAAATGGCGAACGAAAAAGAGAATCACAGTTAATGCAATAAATCCTAAAGAATACAAGCCAATAGTTGTGATACTTTCGAGTAAAGAAGCAATTTGAATGTTCGACTGTAGATTTATAACGGGTTGATACAATTGTATGGTTTTAAGTAATACCGGGCTAAACAACACAGGAAAAATCCCAATAAAAACAATAGCCAGAGCAATAATATAAAGAGGAACCATCTTTAATGGCCGTTCGGCAATTAAATCATCACCAAGCGGCTCTCTGGGTGTTCCCAGAAAAACAATTCCAAAAGCTTTTGTGAAACAAATTAAAGCCAGGCCGCCAATAACAACCAATCCCAATATGGTAAACAGAATAAACAGGATAAACAGAAAATGATTGGTTAAGATTCCATTGAACAATCCGTTAAAAATAAAAAATTCGGAAACAAAACCATTAAAAGGAGGTAATCCGCAAATTGCCAATGAACCAATAAGAAATAAGTATGCAGAACGTGGCATTCGTTTTAACAAACCACCCATTGCTTCAATTTTCATGGTGTGTACAGCCTGATAAATATTACCTGCACTATAAAATAAAAGTGATTTAAAAAGAGAATGGTTAAGAACATGTAATAATGCGCCACCAAAACCACTTACCATAAGTATTTGGTTGTTATAACCCACTCCAAGGCAACCCAGACCAATACCAATGCCTATAATTCCAATATTTTCGATGCTATGGTAAGCCAACAGTTTTTTAAGATTGTGTTGAACAATGGCGAGCATCACTCCATAAACGCCGGTAATTACTGAAATAAACAGAACAAAATATCCTATGGTAATCATATCGGTTTTTATGAGCAGTAAAACTCTCAGGATACCATAAATACCAATTTTTATAATTACACCCGACATGATACCTGATATATGAGCAGGAGCCGCAGGATGTGCCAAAGGAAGCCAGGTATGAAAAGGTACAAAGCCAGCTTTTATTGCAAATCCAAAGAAAAAACAAATAAACAATCCAAAACCCACAATTGCAGGATTGGCTGATGTATATGCTGTAATAGACTGAAAATCGAATGAGCCGGTTTTCACTTTTATCCACATAAAAGCAATGGTTAAAAAAACAATGCAGATATGCGACTGGATTAAAAAGTTGATACCTGCTTTTAATGTTTCTGGTTTATTGTGTTCGAAGATTATAATGATAAAAGAACTTATTGCCATAATTTCCCAGATCACAAGAAAAACAATACCATTTTGGATAATACAAATATCGATTAAAGCAGTATAAACCAGAATGAACGCCACAGCATGCATAGTAACATTAGATGTTTGATCAATGTACTTTTTCATGTACTGCAAACCATACCACGCACCTGTTAAAAAAGTAAAGCTGATAACAAGAATAAACCATGCCGATAAATAATCAACACGGATGGGAATAAGGCCAGTAATAAACGAACCGGAATAAGAATAATCTATTAATCCATTAGAAAAAACAGAAAAAGCAATCAGAGAACCAATAATAACCTGAACCGTAATTACAACAAGAGTAAGTATTCCCCTGCCTTTTATTTTCAGAAAAGGAAAACAAACAATTGCAATAATCGCAATAAGGTTAAATAGCTCTATTAAGTGTTTTTCCATTATTTCATCACATCAATAAATCAGATTAAAAACAGTACCCAGAAATACAATGATGATAAAAACCAAACCGTAAATGATGTACGATTGAATTTTACCGTTCTGTATAAACTGAAAATAATTTAACACAAAGGTTAACCTTTTAGCCAAAGGTGTAATCAGGTATTTCTCTAAGATATCAAAATAATATGTCGAAAAGGTTCTTTTCTCAGGATATATTGTGGTTTTCTCAATGCGAATGTAATCTTTCCGTTCTTTAACCATAAAACCAAGAAGGTTACCAAATGTACGGGCAAACGATCTTCCGGTATATTGAGCTTTTAAAACCGGAGCAACATATCCGCAACCCCATGTTTCGTATATAGAAGTATCGCGTTTTCGAACAATAAACCAACGCAATCCAAAAATCAGAAGAAGTAAACCAATAAAAATCATGCTTACTTTACCAACAGTAGCAATATTTACGACCATTTGAGCAAGAGGTTCCAAATTGCTATTGTCTGCCACAGGAAAAGTTAATAAAACGATTTTTGAAACGTAGTGAAAATAAAATTGAGGAATTAAAGCCACAGATAACATAACCGCAATAATTGCATATTGAGGTAAGTGCATTATGAATGATGTTTCTTTTGGTTCGTGATGCATTGCCTTACGAGGCTGACCTAAGAATATCACTCCAAAAGTTTTTGTGAACGCAAGCAACGAAATACCACCAACAACGGCTAATCCTGCAATAGTAAGAACCATTAAAATAACCTGATAGATTCCTGAAACATGTGTAAGTCCTTTAAACAGGCCCGAATAAATAAGATATTCGGACACAAATCCATTAAAAGGAGGCAAGCCACCAATAGCCATTGCTCCAACAAGAAAGAACACTGCAGTAATAGGCATCTTTTTAATTAATCCACCCAGTCGTTCAATATTGCGTGTGTGAGTTTGCTGATATACACTTCCTGCACTGAAGAATAACAGCGATTTAAATAAAGAGTGGTTCAGCGTATGCAACAAGGCTGCACTGAATCCAAGTATCATTAAAATATCATTTCCAGTACTTAACCCAATAAGCCCTAATCCAATT
>MENE01000173.1:9242-16400 GCA_001769005.1 Bacteroidetes bacterium GWA2_31_9b
ATATTTTCGATGGTACAAAATGCAAGCATCTTTTTAAAATCGTACTTTACAGCTGCATTAGCAATACCATAAATTGCGGTAATTATTGATAAGCTGAGAATTACTTCGCCCACAATCAGCAAATCGAATCGGAGATACGAAATTGTTCTAATAATTCCATAAATACCCAGTTTAACAATTACACCCGACATTACACCCGAAACATGTGATGGAGCCGCAGGATGCGCTTTTGGCAACCAGGTATGAAAAGGAATAAAACCAGCTTTAATAGCAAAACCGGCAAAGAGCAGAACAAAAATCCAGATAGAATGATTTGCTTGTGTTAAATTGGCTAAAGAAGAGAAATTAAATGAACCGGTACTTATGTATAACCAGATAAAGCCAAGAGTTAAAAACAGAACGCTTACATGCATTTGCACCATGTAGTTCACTCCTGCTTTCAAGGTATCCTTATTTTGATACTCAAAAATTACAAGCATTAAGGATGAAAGAGACATGAGTTCCCATGAAACAAGAAAAGCCAGACCATGCTCAAACATACAAACCCAAATCATTGAGATATGAAAAAGGACGTAAATGATCCAATGAATTTCTCTGTTTATTTTAAGATCCTGGTATGCTTTTAAATATCCGCTTCCGTAAATTACCCCGTTAATTGAAGTGAAATTAATGATTAGTATAAACCAAGCCGAGAGGCTATCCACTTTTATATTGATATTGCCAAACAGATGTGGCATGTAAAACATTCCTTCCTGTGCTCCTTGAGTTAAGGCCAGTACCGAAGGAATTGATGTTAAAACTGAATTTAGTAGAACGATAAGTAGCGTTAAATGTGTTTTATACTTGTCTGAAATAATCCCCAGCCCAACCATTCCTAAAACCAGTACCAGAACTGTTAATCCTAATATTTGTGTTATATCCATATCATCTCAAAAATCAAATTCTATAAATAAAAAACACCGCAAAATTAAACAAAGGCTAGAGAAATTGTATTGATAAATTAAAAAATTATTACCTTTTATTAACTTATTCTAATTTTTGGAGTGATTGGTGATAAACTTCATCAAAATAATTATCGAGATCGTGATTCAGACCTCGAGCTCCCTCGACAACACGTTTAGCCCAATCGATATAAGCTATTTTTCGGTCTTCGGACCATCCTTCGGGAGGATCGTTCACAATATCGAGAATATTGCAAATTTTATCGGCTATTTTGAGTTTTTTGGCCCTATCGGATAGCTTTGGGGTTAACTGAACCTGAAGTCGTTTTCGTTCTTCTACAGGTAAGGTTTTATTGTCGGTAACTTCTAACACAGTGAGTAAAATATTTTCGCCAAACATCTGTAAAATTAATTCTGATAAATCTTTAATTTGTTTTTCTCCCTGAGTAGTATCTTCAACAACATCGTGCAAGAGAGCTGATGCGATTAAATCGGTATCGTCTTCGCCAAAATCGACTAATGTTTTTGCAACCTGAATTGGGTGGTTTATATATGGGATTTTACCAATTCCTTTACGGGTTTGGTATTTATGACGGTTTGCTGAAAATTCGAGAGCTTTGAATATTTTATCTAGTT
This sequence comes from Bacteroidetes bacterium GWA2_31_9b, assembly GCA_001769005.1. GTDB lineage: Bacteria > Bacteroidota > Bacteroidia > Bacteroidales > UBA12077 > UBA12077. The sequence goes on from MENE01000173.1 coordinate 10,820, forward strand.
TTTCCATAATTAATTTAAAACCTAAATATAGCAAAAATTTTAAAAACCGGAAACAAATAGGGATTGTAGAAATGATGTATTCAATGATCTACAAATGTTCAACCCCTACGGGGTTGCAGGAACCATAATAAAACAATATTCTATTGATATTTGACCCCTACGGGGTCAGAAGAAAATGAATACACGATTTTGATTAGTTATTCATTTTTTACTGCAATATGTGACCAGAGCAAAATAAAACGACTGAGGTTTAACCTCAGCCGTATATAGAGTCGTTGTTTATAATTTTTCATTTTATCATTGGCAAGTATTTTTCACGATTCTCGATAATTACCCAAATTTCTATTGCCAGTAGCACAAGAGCTAATGGAAGTCCCGATGGTGCGGTTATTATGTGAGTTAAAATTATCCCTATCATAATAGGGAAAATAATTACAGCGCCAAGAGCCCTGTATTTATTAGTAATGAAAAGTAATCCTCCAACTATTTCAGCAACCGCTATAAGAGGCATTAACCATCCAATTTCCATAAATGCTGCCATAACTTTAATAATATTTTCTGGCATTTCTTTAGGCATTGGCATGTAATTAAAAAATTTATTTAGTCCTGAATTAATGAACATAAGTCCAAAAATTATACTAACACCCAATAGTATTTTTTTTCTCATATATTTTGGTTTTAATGGTTAATTAAACTATTGTTTTTATAATGCCCGCCAACGGGGAAAAAGAACGACTGAGCTGTTTCTGATAATTATTGGAACTCAGTCGTACTTATTTTTTCATTTTATAAATTTTCTACAGCCATTTAACAAGGCAAAAATCTTGTCGGTGAGGTAAATCTGGATTTTTAGCATAAACTCTTATTCCCACATCAATAACTCCCGGTTCAGTTGGTGTTACAAATAGTGAATAGGTTACCAGCGAATTTTCAATTTTCTTTATTTCAAATTCCTGTGTGTGTTTAATTGCCACATTTTCGCTGTCAATAGGTTCTGCAACAACCAGTTCTACTCCAATATCTTCGGGCGATAAGCCATTCAGCTTAATTTCGACTGTAGCAGTATATTTTTTTCCTATAACTATAGGTTCTTTTGAAACATCAAACTGTTTAATCGATACAATTTCAATACCTTCCCAGTTTCGCGATACTTTCTTTTTCCATGCTGCCAGGTCTTTTGCTAGTTGAAAATCATCAGCAATTATTTTCTTACCTCTTTCTGCCAACTTAAAGTAAAACTTATCTTCATATTCGGTAAGCATACGGTGAGTAGTAAATTTTGAAGCTACCTTAGCAATTGAATTTTTAATATATCCAACCCATTTTTCGGGTAATCCACTCTTAGTACGCTGATAATACGCAGGAATTATTTCGTTTTCGATGATATTATAAATTGTTTCTACATCGAGTTCATCCTGATAATCGCTATTTTCGTACGATTGCTCTTCGGGCAATGCCCATCCGGCATCGGGTTTATAACCTTCAACCCACCATCCATCTAGAACACTAAAATGTAAAACTCCATTCATAACACCTTTCATACCACTAGTTCCTGATGCTTCTAACGGCCGCGTAGGAGTGTTAAGCCAAATATCGACTCCCTGAACCATATTGCGGGCAAGCTCCATATCGTAATTCTGTAGAAAAATTACCTTACCTATAAACTCTGGTCGTTTCGAAACTTCTACAATTCGTTTTATCATATCCTGCCCGGCTGCATCGTTGGGGTGTGCTTTACCTGCAAAAATAAACTGAACAGGTTTTTCGGGATGATTTACAATTTTACTCAATCGTTCAATATTTCTGAATAATAAATAAGCCCTTTTATATGTAGCAAATCTACGAGCAAAGCCAATGGTAAGAACATTTTCACGTAGTTTTTCTCGAATTTCGATAATCTGTTTCGGATTGTCGTATTTCATGGTATCCGGTTCGAGTAATCGTGCCCTGATGTAATTTATAAGATTTTTTTTCTGAAGTTGCCTTATTTCCCAAATCTTATTGTCGGCAACATCGTACACTTTATCCCAACAATCGTTGGTGTATATACGATCGGCAAAACCTTTGCCCATTTCCATGTTGCATAAGTTTGCCCAATCGGCCGATGCCCATGTAGGAAAATGTACTCCATTTGTTACATAATCGATAGGTAATGCGTCGGGAAAATAACCCGGCCACATGTTTTTGAAAATATCACGACTAACCTTTCCGTGCAGCATACTTACACCATTTATTTCCTGTGATAAATTGGCAGCCAGGTAACTCATAGAGAATTTCTCGTTCGGATTGTTAAAGTTTATTTTTCCTAATCCAATAAATTGCTCCCACGAAATTTTCAACCTGTCGGGATAATGAGCAATATATGTACGAAGCAGATTTTCAGGAAAAGCATCATGCCCAGCAGGAACTGGTGTGTGGGTTGTGAACAAAGATGTTGACCTTACCACTTCGAGCGATTCGGCAAATGATAGTTTTTCGTTTTTAATTAACGTATTTATACGTTCAATACCTATAAATGCAGCATGACCTTCGTTGCAATGGTACACATCGGGATTTAAACCTATTGCCTGTAACACTCTGATTCCACCAATACCAAGCAAAAGTTCCTGTTTAAGTCTGTTTTCGAGGTTTCCACCATACAAATGATGGGTAATGCTTCTATCTTCGGGTAGATTTTCTTCAAAATCGGTATCCATTAGATAGAGGTTATTTCTACCGACCTGAATTTTCCAAATTCTAACAAATAAGTCTCTTCCCGGAAAAACAATTGATACAGTAAGCCAGTTTCCTTTCTCATCGCGAACGGGAATAGCAGGAATCTTTGTAAAATCTTGAGGATCGTAAACCGCAATCTGCATTCCGGTTGAAGATATCTGTTGTGAAAAATACCCATACCTGTATAACAGTCCTACACCGGTAATGTCAGTATTTTTATCGCTCGATTCTTTTAAATAATCACCTGCAAGTATTCCAAGTCCACCCGAGTAAATTTTTAATGAAGAATGTATTCCAAATTCCATTGAAAAGTATGCAACCTTTGGTCCTTTTTGCAACTTTTTCTTTTCCATATAATTTTGAAAATGCTCATAAACTGCTTTCATCTTTTCAAGAAATACTTCATTTTTTTCAAGTTCCTGATATTTGCGGAATGATATTTTTTCTAAAAAAAGAAAGGCATTGTAGCCACTCTCTTTCCAGAGGGCGGGATCAATACTTTCAAAAAGTTCCAAAGCATCATGATTCCAACTCCACCAGTAATTTTTTGAAATCTCATCTATAGCTTCCAGTTTTTTTGGTATATTCTTCTGAATCATCAACCTAATCCAGTTTGGTTTATTTACTGCAACAATTTGCTCAATATATGGCAACTGTTCTTGTCTGTCCTGAACAAGTAGCTTATCGATACGTTCATCAACTTTACTTAAAGCAATATGGTATGCCTTATAATAATGATTAATTAAATTTTCCCATAAAGCTATTTTTGAAACATCAACAGCATTTTTCTTAATGCTATCGCGTTTATCATTTTCGAATTCTGTAAAACTCTTAATCTGTTTTATAAGTGTATCAGTAACAAAATCATCATTCGAATCGTTTCGATAAATAATTTCTATTCCTGGATGTTCATTTTTATAATAATCGTTAACCCACAAACCAAACCCGGCCAACGATGTAGTAATAGTAGGCACTTCGAAAGCTAAACTTTCTAGTGGAGTATAACCCCAAGGTTCATAATACGATGGAAATACAGTTAAATCGAGCCCAATTAACATTTGATAATAGGTTTTGTTAATTATACCATCATTTCCATCGAGATAACAAGGAATAAAAAACAATTTTACTTTATCCGTTTCGCTATTGTTCAGTCCAAGTTCTTTTGCACGCCTAAGAATTGGATCGTTTTCGGGATCAAGCAAGTAATGAGTAATATGCTTATTGCTAAGTACAATAATATTTTCATTGTCTTTATCTTTTTCCATCAGATTATGAAAAACATCTTTTCGTGGTCCATGATGTCCTGCAGGAACCATAATAAATGCGAGTATATTCTTTTTCAGTTTCTCGTCGTTGTTCAACATTCCTAAAGCATTCATAAAAACATCAATACCTTTATTTTTAAACTCATAACGACCACCCATTCCAATAAAAATGCTATCCTTAGGCACTTCACAAGTTAAAAGTGCTTCGGCAACCTCATAAAATTTTATTCGTGCTTCTACCCTTTCGAGTTTAAACTCATCACCTGTAGGAACAAAGCTATTATCAAATCCATTTGGTGTAACCAGATCAATTTCTTTCGATAAAAATGCTTTGCATTCCTTCGATGTAATATCGCTCACAGTTGTAAAGCAATCAGCATTTACAGCCGATAATTTTTCTAGTGATTGCTTCGAAACTACATTAAATTCAATAGCTTTAATATCGGGATTGAATTTATCCATGTTATCATATAACGACAACCCGTTTCCGGCAATAGATCGACCCAGAACTGTTGCATGAGTAGTAAAAACTGTAGCTACTTGAGGAGCTGCATAATCTAAATACAATAATCCAGAACCTGTCATCCATTCGTGAAAATGTGCCACAATTTTATGACTTCGGCTCAAGAAATAACGTATATAGCTTTCAATTACCAAACCGGCTGCATAACCAAATAATGCTGGTTCTATATAATCCCATTGACCTGCTAACGAGTCCAGTTTGTATTTTTCCCAAAATAACTTAAGAATCTGATCTTTTTGAGATATTAATGTCGAAAAATCAACCAGAATAGCTATAGGTTTTCCAATAATATTCCAATGTCCAACTTTTACACGTAATCCTTCTTGAGCAGATTTTTCGCGCCATGATTTGAGCATCTGCCGATCTTCAATAAATTCAGAGTTTTCAGATGTATGTCGTATAATATCGGGACCAATAAAAATATGATTGCCTTTAAGCACTTTTTCAAGTGTTGGTGCTTTGGTAGAAATAACCGTATGAATTCCTCCAACTTTATTACAAACCTCCCAGCTTACTTCAAAAAGATAATCGGGAATATTATTTACCTGGTTATTCATAGTTGAAATTATTTTTTAGTTTTCGCTTTTGCTTTCACTTTTGATGATTTTGATTTTTCTTCTTTGCTCTTAACTTTTGTTATCTTTTTAGGGGTTGTTTTTATTTTTAACTTATCTTTTTTTACTGAATTTGATTTTTTTGTTGGTTTAGCCGTTCTCAAATGCCTTACAGCTTTAGTTTTTACTTTTTTAGTATCTTCATTATTAATTAAATCCTTAATAATTTTTAATTCATCAATTTTTTGTTCGTATTCCGATATCATTTTCTGAATTTCGGAAGGAGCAAAAGATGTTAGTTGTTTTTGATCCAAGTATTGATCTATGCGTAACATAAAATCACTTAAAGCATTCATAAAATTTATAAAAGCATCGTAAGGCGTATCGTACGGATTAAAATATTTATGTACATCGCCATCGGAGAACCATTTGGTACACATGTAATAAAAATGATCGCTTGTTTGCAGGTATTTCCAATCGCGCAACAGGTCTTCGTCGGTAACTAATTTTATTTTATCGCTAAT
>MENE01000174.1:0-2486 GCA_001769005.1 Bacteroidetes bacterium GWA2_31_9b
ATATAAAAATGCATATGCTGATCTTCAATCTGAGAAAATTTCAAGTTTCGAAGGTTACGATAAAGCGACAGTTTTAAGAATAAAAGATAATTATAGCAGAAACAGAGATCTGAATGTTATTAGCTTAGCTGCTTTATATTTATTAAACGTATTAGATGCTACTGTTGATGCTCATTTGTTTTATTATGATATTTCTGAAGATCTTTCTCTAAATATTCAACCTACTGTAAAGTTCGCTGTCGATAATCAAAGTGCATACGGTTTATCTCTATGCTTTTCTTTCAAAAAATAAAAAATGTAATTGTTTTTTATTTTTTATTAAAAATCGTTAAAAAGATATCTATCAAATTTTAACAAATAATAACAAAAATAATTTCTTTTTTTAATTGAATTGCTTTTAATTCGGGCATTATTTAAATTTACATTAAAAATTATATTATGTTTAAATCGAAAATTATATTCTTTTCAATATTTTCACTTTTATTTTCTCTGAACTCTATTGCTGATGAACGAGAAAAAGATTCGCTAAAATTCGGGGTTGAGTATTATTCAAACTTCGAAGACAACCTTGATAGTTTACTTAATATTTGGTATGTAAAAAATGCGATTAAAGTTAATTATAATCCGATTTATGATAATAGTTATGCTGATATCCCTGAATTTTCTGATTCTGTTTATATTGAACGTTTAAAAAATCTACCCTCTGTAATTAATCTCCCATACAATAGTATTGTTCGAAATTACATTCATGTTTATACAAAAAAACGAAGAGAGAATGTTCAGGCAATGATTGGTCTTTCTGATTATTATTTCCCCATTATTGAAGAGATTTTCGAGGGATACGGAATTCCTACAGAACTTAAATACATGGCAATTATTGAATCAGCATTAAACCCGAATGCTGTATCAAGAGTAGGAGCAACAGGCATGTGGCAGTTTATGTATGGAACAGCCCGAATGTATAATTTAACTGTAAACTCTTATGTTGATGAACGTCGCGATCCGGTAAAATCTGCTCACGCAGCTGCTAAATTTATGCAAGATCTCTATTCAATGTTTAACGACTGGACATTGGTTATTGCAGCTTATAATTGTGGCCCTGGAAATGTGAATAAAGCAATTAGACGTACTGGAGGGAAAAGAGATTTTTGGGAGATTTATTATTACTTACCTCGCGAAACAAGAGGTTATGTTCCTGCATATATTGCTGCTGCATATACAATGAATTATTATCAGGAACATTATATTTCGCCTGTTATTCCAAAAATATCGATGGCTACTGATACAATTATGATTAACGATAATTTACATTTGAAACAGGTTTCAGAAGTATTAGGAATACCATATCAACTTTTACGTGATTTGAATCCTCAATATAAAATTGATATTATTCCAGCAAAAGGAACTAAATACCCGATTACTATACCTATGGATTTTACTGGTAGATTTATCTTTTTTCAGGATTCTATTTATAGATATAAAGACTCACTGTTTTTTACTGCTGATAATACAATAAAAAGTCCTCAGAAATCATATTATATACCTCAGGCTCCAACAGGTAAGGAGAAATTGGTTTATACTGTTAAGTCAGGTGATAATCTTGGTTTTATTTCTGAATGGTACAATGTTGGGCTTTCCGATTTGCGATACTGGAACAATATTCGTGGAAATACCATTCGTGTCGGACAAAACATTGCTATTTATGTTTCAAAAAGTAATGTAAGTAAATACTCAAGCATAAACACAATGTCATTTGAAGATAAGCAACGTAGAGTTGGTAAATCGGTTATTCCTCCAGATGAAATTCAGCCAGCTCCAGTAGTAACAGGAAATTATGTTTATTATAAAGTTCGTTCTGGTGATACTCTTTGGGATATTGCAAAAAAATATCCTGGTGTTACCGAATCTGACATTATGAAACTGAATAATATGTCTAGCGGAAGATCATTAAAAGCAGGACAAACGATTAAAATTATGCCAAAAAGCTAAATCTATATTTCATTATAAAAATAAACCCGGTAGCTTAGCTATCAGGATTTATTTTTATATACCTGATATCAGGTATATGATATGCTTATTCAAAGAAATTCTTCATCTTTTCGAAAAAGTTCTTGTCATTTTCATCTGGTTGAGGAACAAAATTACCCGATTTCCCAAGTTGCTCAATAGTTTTCTGCTCTTCTTTCGACAGGTTTTTAGGTACCCAAACATTAATATTTACTAATAAATCGCCTTTTCCGTATCCATTTACTTCTGGTAATCCTTTACCTCGTAGGCGAAGAATTTTTCCGGGTTGCGTTCCCGGATCAATTTTTATTTTTACTTTACCATCAACGGTAGGTATTTCTACAGGTGCACCTAAGGCTGCTTCAGCAAAATTTAAATACAATCCATATATTAGATCATTTCCATCGCGAATTAAGTCGGGATGTTTTTCTTCCTGAACAAGAACAATTAAATCGCCATTAATACCACCTCTACGTGGC
>MENE01000174.1:2539-5824 GCA_001769005.1 Bacteroidetes bacterium GWA2_31_9b
ATTTGACCTAAAAATGTACTTGTTACTCTTATTACTTGTCCTGTTCCATTACAAGCAGTACAAGTGCTATATGCAGAAGAATTTTCTGCTCCGGTTCCACCACAAGGCTTACAAGCAATATATTTATTTACTTTAATTTTTTTTGTAACACCATGAGCAATTTCTTTCAAATCTAAAGTAACTTTTACTCGAAGATTTGAACCTTTATTTACCCTTTGAGATCGTTGTCTTGAACCACCAAAACCACCAAAACCACTAAATCCTCCAAAACTTCCTCCAAATGCATTCCCGAAAATATCACCAAAATTTTCAAAAATGTCTTCCATGGTCATTCCGCCACCACTGTATCCATTACCCGAAGCTCCGCCAACTCCTGCATGTCCATACTGATCGTATCTTCTTTTTTTCTCAGGATTACTTAATATCTCGTAAGCTTCTGCAGCTTCCTTGAATTTACTTTCTGCACTTTTATCACCTGGATTTTTATCGGGATGAAACTTTAAAGCTTGTTGCCTGTATGCTTTCTTTATCTCGTCTGCAGTTGCACTTTTTGTAACACCTAATATTTCGTAATAATCTCTTTTCGACATTTTTGTATGTTTTATCGCTTTTAAAGTTTACTCACCAATTACAACTTTTGAAAAGCGAATTACTTTTTCATTTAAATAATAACCTTTTTGAACAACATCAACAATTTTACCTTTTAATTCTTCGCTAGGAGCAGGTATCTTTGTTATTGCTTCATGTTCATCGGTATTAAAATCTTTTTCTTTTGCTACAATTTCCCTAATACCGCGTTGTTTTAAAAAATCAGAAAATTTATTATAAATGAGATAAAAGCCTTCTTTAACTGCATCTATATCTTTTGCTTGGTCTAAATGTAAAAGTGCTCTATCAAAATCATCAATTACAGGTAAAATACTTATAAGAATATTTTCACCTGCAGATTTTATAAGCTCTGTCTTTTCTTTTATTGTACGTTTTCTGTAATTGTCGTATTCGGCAGCCAGTCGTAAATATTTATCATTAAGTTCTTCAAACTTTTCCTTATCTGATTTTTCTTTTTTTGGCTCTTCTTTCTTTTCAATTACTTCAGCTTCTATGTTTTTTTGATCAATGTTTGTTTCAATATTTTCTTGCTGAGTTGTTTTTTCATGTTTATGCTCTACTTTCTTCTCTTTCGTATTTTTGCTCATCTCAGTATAATTTGATATTATTTTGTTTAATTCAGTTCCTATATTCAAAATATTTGCCAAATAGTTTTAGTCAGTCATTATGGCATTTATAAAATTTGATGGATTAACTTACTGACAGTTTAGAATTTAGTTGATTCTTTGAATATCGGCACCAAGAGCTTTTAATCTTAGATCAATATCTTGATAACCTCTGTCAATTTGGTCGATATTATGAATCGTACTTGTTCCATTTGCTGATAAAGCAGCTATAAGTAAAGCAACTCCGGCACGAATATCGGGTGATGTCATTTTTGTTGCTCGTAACTGAATTTGATTGTCGAGTCCTATAACTGTTGCTCGGTGTGGATCGCATAAAATTATCTGAGCTCCCATATCAATAAGTTTATCAACAAAAAACAATCGGCTTTCGAACATCTTCTGATGTATAAGTACACTTCCTTTTGCCTGTGTTGCTACAACCAGCAAAACACTTAATAAGTCGGGAGTAAGTCCTGGCCATGGAGCATCAGCAATGGTCATTATAGATCCATCAATAAATGTTTCTATTTCGTAGTGTTTGTTTTCAGGGATAAAAATATCATCACCAATTTTTTCAAATTGAATTCCTAGTCGTTGAAAAGAATAAGGAATTATTCCAAGATTTTCGTATGAAACATTTTTTATAGTTATTTCGGAACCGGTCATTGCAGCTAAACCAATAAAACTGCCAACTTCAATCATGTCCGGCAAAATTTTATGTTCACAGCCACCAAGTTCTGTAACTCCTTCAATTGTAAGCAAATTTGAACTAATGCCAGAAATTTTTGCACCCATGCTTACCAGCATTTTGCAAAGTTGCTGAATATAGGGTTCGCAAGCAGCATTATATATTGTGGTAATCCCTTTTGCCATTACAGCTGCCATAATAATATTTGCAGTTCCTGTAACAGATGCTTCTTCAAGCAACATTGATGCTCCAACTAAGTTTTTACCTTTTACTTTATATGAGTTTTCTTTATGGCTGAATTCAAATTTAGCTCCCAGTTTTTCGAATCCAATAAAGTGAGTATCTACACGTCTTCGTCCAATTTTGTCGCCTCCGGGCTTTGCAATGTATCCTTTTCCAAATCGTGCTAATAACGGACCAATCATCATTATTGATCCTCTTAAAGAAGTTGATTTATTTCTGTATTCTTCTGTTTTAAAATAATCGAAATTTATTTCTTTTGCTGTAAAAGAATAACTAGAGTCATTTAATCTTTTCACTTCAACACCTATTGATTCAAGTAAATCAATAAGTTTAATTACGTCAAGTATATTTGGAATATTGTGGATAATAACTTTTTCGGGAGTTAAAAGTACAGCGCATATTACTTGCAACGCTTCATTCTTAGCACCCTGAGGATAAATGTCTCCTTTAAGTTGTTTTCCTCCGTTAATTATAAATGAACTCATAGACGATCGATTTAATTTTGATTATTTCTTTCGTGGGAGTGGTGTTCTTCGATGTTTATTTTTTGCTAAAATATCTTTAGTTTCAGCTAAACGGGTTTCGTTAATATTTAACTGAATTTGCCCATCTGAAATTACATTAAGATCGCTAAATATTTGTTCATCGGAAACAGCTTCTTTGTTCCAGGTTAAGTAGCTTTTTTTCATATGGTTGGCTAGCATCTGGATCAATACTTCCTTACGTTCAGGATCTTCCATTTTTACAGCCTCATTAATCAACTTTTCTATGGTTTTACCATAATGTTTATATTTAATTTTATGTTGATTATAAGGAACAATCTCTGGTTTTTCTTTTAGTTTTTCGATCTGAGGATCATCATAAGGTGAATCAATATCAAGTTTGAAATCTGCTATTATAGCTAAATGATCCCAAAGCTTATGTTTAAAATCTGCTATATCGCGTAAATGTGGATTCATGCTTCCCATAATGGCAATTATTGCTTGTGCCATTTTGTTCCGTTTGTCTCTGTCTTGTTCATCTAAAGTGAGCTGAACCATTTTCTGTATGTTTCTGCCGTACTCGGGTAAAACAAGCTTCTCCCTACTGGTATTGTATTCCATAATTTTTTATTGATTTTGTGCAAAAATAATCTATTTT
>MENE01000174.1:5872-18652 GCA_001769005.1 Bacteroidetes bacterium GWA2_31_9b
CCTTCTGTTATTAGGCTTGGATCGTCTGCAATTATTTCGACGTTTTGAGCTGGCTGGCTTTTTTGAGCATTGCTTAATTTTATCAACTTATTACTTGCTAAAGGCAAGCTCCCATTAACTCCAGTACCTGGTTTATTATTTTTAATAAATCTTGGTTTTGATGAAAACTCCGACATATCATCATTATTATTAAATGGGAGAGGTGTTTCAAAAAACGATTCAGGAAGATCAAGATATTGTTCATCAATCTCTTTTATAAAACGGCTGGGTCTGCACGATGTTGGTACTCCCCATTTATATCGTTCTCTAGCATAACTTATTACAGCTACTTCTTCTGCTCTTGTTATAGCTACATAGCATAAACGTCTTTCTTCTTCAAGTTCTTTTAGTGTTCCTGATGACATGTTAGATGGAAATAAATCTTCTTCGAGCCCGACCAAAAAAACATATTTAAACTCTAGCCCTTTGGCCGAATGTATTGTCATTATTGTTACTTTATTATTGTCATCATCTTTTTCATTATCCTGATTGGTTAATAAAGCAACATTTTCCATGAATTTATCAAGCGTAGGATTTGTTTCAGATTCGTTAAACTCATCAACAAATTCCTGTATACCATTTAAAAGTTCTTCAAGATTTTCTAAACGGGTTTGTTCCTCATGTGATTCGGGATTTTTAAATTCATCAATAATTCCAGACTCTTTTGCAATAGTCATCGCAGCCTGATAAGCATCTTTATCTTTTATATCCTGACTGAATTTTTCAATTAAATTTTTAAACGACTCCAACTTGCTTTGAGTTCCTGAATTAAATCCAAGTTCATTTTTTTGTATCTGAGAAAGTGTTTCCCAGGCAGATTGGTCTTCTTTCTTTGAAAATTCATCAAGTCGTTCTAAAGTTGTTTGACCTATACCTCGTGCAGGATAATTAATTATCCGTGTTAATGCTTCTTCATCATTATGATTTATCGCAAGTCGGAAATAAGCTAAAATATCTTTAATTTCTTTTCGCTGATAAAAAGAAATACTACCATATACTTTATAAGGTATATTAAATCTGCGAAATGCTTCTTCAAAACTTCTAGATTGTGCATTTGTTCTGTATAGAATTGCAAAATCTTTGTTTTCGTAGTTTTTTTCTTCAATTACATCTTGAATAATACGGGCTATTCTGAATGCTTCGTCTTTATCGGTTTGTGCTTCAATTACTGTAATTTTTTCGCCCACTGCATTTTCCGAAAATACCTTTTTAGGTATTTGTTCTTTATTCTTTTTTATTAAGCTATTGGCTGCATTTACTATAGTTTGTGTTGATCTATAGTTCTGTTCAAGCTTAAATAAGTTATATCCCGGATAATCATTTTTAAAATTGAGAATATTTTCAATTTTTGCTCCTCTGAACGAATAAATACTTTGAGCATCATCACCAACTACACAAACATTTTTATTTTTTGAACTGAGCTTATTTACAATTAAATACTGAGAAAAATTGGTATCCTGATACTCATCAACCAAAATGTATTTAAACATGTTTTGGTATTTTTCAAGTACTTCAGGGAAATCACGAAAAAGAATATTGGTATTCAGCAATAAATCATCAAAATCCATTGCGTCTGCTTTCTTGCATCTATTGGAGTAAATAGTGTATATATCAACAATTTTCGCTTTATTGCTTTTAGCATCCTGAGTAGTAATCTGAGTATTGCTGCTGTATGCTTTTGCTGTAATTAAATTATTCTTTGCACTTGATATTCGTCCATAAACCTCATTTGCTTTATAAACTTTATCATCTAGATTTAGTTCTTTAATGATTTTCTTTAACAAACTCTTTGTGTCAATTGAATCGTAAATAGTAAAATTTGATGTATAGCCTAATTTTGTTGATTCGTTTCGTAAAATTCGTGCAAAAATAGAATGGAAAGTACCCATCCATAAAAACTTTGCAACATCAGGTCCAACCATTTTGGCTATTCGTGATTTCATCTCTGCTGCCGCTTTGTTGGTAAAGGTAAGCGCCAAAATCTGACCGGCAGGAGCTCCTTTTTCTAAAAGATATGCAATCCGATATGTCAATACTCTTGTTTTACCAGAACCGGCTCCTGCAATAACTAATGATGCTCCATTGTAATTTATTACAGCATCTCGTTGTGCTTCGTTTAATTCGTTAAGAAAATCGTACACTTTTATAATCTTTATATGTATAAAAAATAAGTGGTAAAAATAAACCCATTAATTTGTCTATACAAACCATCTGAAAACTATTTATACACAAAATATGTTCTCCTGTATTGCTGTATGTTTAATGTGTTTTAAGAAACAATTTTCAAATGGTTATACAATTTTATTGATTGATATTTGTTATTATTGTAGTTTTCTTAAAGAGATCTCAATATATATGAAACATAAATTACTCATAATATTACTTGCACTCAATTTGATTCCATTCATTGGATTTTCACAGATTCGATCTGATGCCGATTTTATTGATAAAACATCGTATATTTCTACAGATTCGATTCATGTTTTTTGTACCTCAAATATAAATGGTGGTAGTTTAATTGCTGAAGACTCAACAAGTCTTGGGGGATATGATTTTATATGGTATAAGTTTAATGATATAACGAAGGATTTTACAGAAGTAATTTCTGGTTTTACTATTAATATTGACTCCACTAGTTCTACTATTTTAAATTTAACATCTGGCGGATACAAAGTTGTTTTAACAAATGCAGATACTATTCAGGAATATGTTGCCTGGATCTATTTAAATAATGAATTAACAGTTGAGCTTAGTTTTGATAATGATAATGATTGCAATTATTTAGGACTTTATGTTAATCCATATTATGCTACTAGTCATGATTTTAACACGTCTTTTGTGTATTATGATACAATTAGCGATTTGTCATTTGTTTTAAAGAATAGAATTTCACTCTACGAATGGAGTTCAGATCCTGAATTTGAATATCTCAGGAATTATAATAGTCCGTTTAACAGCATGAATGAGTCTTTAACGGATGATTTACCAACAGAGGATCTTGTATTCGCAGTTACAGCAACCGATCGCTTTAGTTGTATTGCTCATGATGATATTAATTATACTGCTATTGCCACAAAAGCTGATTTAAAAATGACGGTTTTTGATCGTGATGGGATTGAAATTTCTTCTGGTGACACTACTGTTTCTGGTGAAGCACCATTAATAGTTAAATTTACCAATGAATCAAAACATGGTTACGAATTTATGTGGTTCTTTGGTGATAGTCTAATAAAGAATGATGAAGATTCAATTTTTACAACTGATTTTAATTTACAACCTGAACACACCTATTATTATACTGAAAAAAGTTTAGGGAAAAAGTATACTGCAAAACTTGTTAGTGAGAGTGAGTATGGGTGTAAAGATTCTATTTTAGCTTTTATAAATGTTGATCCTTCAAAATTTGAAATTCCAAATGTTTTTTCTCCAAACGACGATGGTAATAATGATTTTTTTATTATTGATCCCGAAAAATTCAAATCAATTCGATCATTTAAAATAACCATTTTTAATCGCAATGGACAAATTGTTCATGAATTCGAAGGTGATATTCATGATTGGAAAGGTTGGAATGGTTCGGTTAAAGGTAAAGGAGAAGCTAGCGAAGGAACCTATTTTTTTGTACTTGAAGTTGTTGGTTGGGATGCCGTTAAGTACAACAACGATACAATGGGTAAAGAAACAAAATTTGGTTTTATAGGATTATTTCGATAAAAAATTTAAAATATAAAAAATTAGGGTTGTTCATTGAGCAACCCTATTTTTTATATATAAATGTTAAAGAATACTAATCTTCTTCTTCTTCCTCTTCGAAAGCTTTAATTAATTTCTCTTGAACGTCAGTTGGTACTTGATCGTATTTCGAAAATTTCATTGTATAACTAGCTCTACCACCACTAATTGAACTTAAAGCAGTTGAGTACTTGTTCATTTCAGCTAAAGGTACTTTAACACTAATTTTTTCAAAACCTTTTTCACTATTCATACCTTCAATCATAGCACGACGACCTTGTAAGTCACTCATTACATCTCCCATTCTGTCTGATGGAACAAGAACTTCAACATCGTAAATTGGTTCCATAATTTTGGGGCCAGCAACTTTAAAAGCTTCTCTAAAAGCATTACGTCCAGCTAATCTAAATGAAATTTCGTTTGAATCCACAGGGTGCATCTTGCCATCATAAACACAAACGCGAATATCACGGGCATAAGAACCTGTAAGTGGACCTTCTTCCATTTTTTCCATTATCCCTTTTAAAATGGCAGGTAAAAAACGAGCATCAATAGCTCCACCAACTATACAATTATAATAAACCAACTTCCCACCCCAAGGTAAAGCATGTTCTTCTTTATTTCTGACTGATACAGCAATCTCTTTTCCTTCAACTTTGAATTTCGATGGATCTGGAGTTCCTTCTTTATATGGTTCAATTACAATATGAACTTCTCCAAATTGGCCTGAACCTCCCGATTGTTTTTTATGTCGGTAGCTGGCTGCTGCAACTTTTGTAATTGTTTCTCTGTAAGGAATTCTTGGAGGAAAAAAAGCTGTTTCTATTTTATATATTTTATCCAAATGCCATTTAACCATGTTATTTAAATGATATTCTCCCTGGCCATGAATTAATATTTGTTTTAATTCTTTAGAATACTCAATTATTACAGTTGGATCAGCCTGATTTATTCTTCCTAAAGCTTCCCCTAATTTCTCATCGTCTGATTCACTAACTGCTTTAATTGCAGTTCTGTATTTTGGATTGGGGAATGCTATAGGTGGAAATTTAATTTCAGTTTTTCCATCTGAAAGAGTATCATTTGTTCCTGTATTTTTTAATTTAACAGTTGCCCCAATGTCACCAGCTGAAAGTTGTGAAACTTTTTGACGATTTTTACCGGCAACAACATACAATTGCGACAATCTTTCTTTTGCACCAGTATTGTTGTTTGTTAAATCAATACCCTCAGTAATTTTACCTGATATTACTTTAAAGTAGTTTATTTCACCAATATGTGATTCTGTAGCTGATTTAAATACAAATAATGAAGCAGGTCCGTCTTCTTTTGTAGGAATTTCTTTCCCTTCAATAGTTACCTCAGATGGCATTTTATCTGGTGATGGTAATACATTTACAATAAATTCCATTAATCGCTTAATACCCATACTTTTTTCAGCCGAAGTACAAAAAACAGGATATAACCCACGGTTTATGACACCGGCACGAATTCCTTTACGCATTTCATCTTCGTCAAGAGATCCTTTTTCGAAGAAAAGCTCCATCAATTTCTCATCATTTTCTGCAGCTGCTTCTACTAAAGTGTTATGTAATTCTTCAGCTGTTTCAATTTGGTCTGCAGGTATTGGCAATTCTTCTCTTATTCCTTCTGCATTCCATTTATACATTTTCATTTTAATTACATCAATAAGTGCTTTAAATTCAGCACCAACTCCAATAGGATATTGAATTATAACTACTTTATTTCCAAATGTATTTTTCGCAGCTTCAACTACACCTTCGAAATTTGCTTTTTCATGATCTAATTGATTAATAACTAAAACCAGTGGTTTTTTACTTTTCTCACAATTTCTATAAGAAATTTCTGTTCCTACTTCAATGCCATGTTGGGCATGCAATAACATTATTGCTGTATCGATTACCCTAAATGAAGAACTTACACTCCCTATATAATCATCAGCTCCTGGAGTATCAATAATATTTATTTTGTGATCATTAATTTCAGTATATAAAACTGTAGAAAAAACAGAGTTTCCTGCTTCATGTTCTATTTCATTATAATCTGAAACAGTGCTTTTTGCATTAATACTTCCTTTTCTTTCAATTACACCGCCTTCTAATAACATTGCTTCGGCCAGGGTTGTTTTACCTGATCCGGAACTTCCAATTAAAGCAATATTCCTTATTTTATCTGTTTGATAAGTTTTCATAAGTAAATCATCTAATTAATTATTAATAATAGCTATCTAATTCTCGGGTATATCAAAATTTTAAATTAATCTATAATCTTAAATGGGTTTCAAAAATAGTAAATTTTTGTTAACACACAAGTTGTGGTATATATTATTATATAAAAGATTTTTTTAATACTACTATTTTGATTTTAAATCTTTCTAAATAAGAAATTATATAAATGAATGTCTGATTATTTTTGGTAGTTAAAAAAAAGATTATAATTTTGCGACATTTTCCAATAGAAAAATTTGATAATTAAATCGATATAAATCAATAACTTTTAAGTTAAACAGAAGATTTGAAAATCAAATAAATAATTTATTAAGATTATCGAAAATTTCCGAAATAAATTTAAAATTATTGCGGATTATTAAAAAAAAAGAATACCTTTGCGAACCGATTTTATAAAAAAATAATTTAAAATATTTGTCTATATGCCTACAATACAGCAGTTAGTAAGAAAAGGAAGAACTCAGATTGTGGAGAAGAAAAAAGCTCCTGCCTTGGATGCATGTCCTCAAAGGAGGGGTGTTTGTACACGTGTTTATACTACAACACCAAAGAAACCAAATTCAGCTATGCGTAAAGTGGCTAGGGTTAGGTTAACAAATTCGAAAGAAGTGAATGCATATATTCCAGGTGAAGGACATAACTTGCAAGAACACTCAATAGTTCTGATTCGTGGTGGTAGAGTGAAAGACCTTCCAGGTGTTCGTTACCACTTAATTAGAGGTGCTCTCGATACATCAGGAGTTGAAGGTAGAACTCAACGACGTTCAAAATACGGTGCTAAAAGACCAAAGAAATAATTGATTCAATAGAGTTTAGAAGCGATGAGAAAATCAAAACCAAAACAGAGGATTCTTTTACCAGATCCAAAATATAAAGAAACTTTAGTAACTCGATTTGTGAACGATTTACAAGAAGATGGTAAGAAAAATGCTGCATTTAAAATTTTCTATCAAGCAATGGAAATTGTAGCAGATAAAAATAAAGATAAAGAAAAATCTCCAATTGAGATTTGGAAAAAAGCTTTAGAGAATATCACTCCAATGGTTGAAGTAAAAAGTAGAAGAATTGGTGGTGCTACTTTTCAAGTTCCAATGGAAGTTAACCCACGACGAAAAGCATCAATCAGTATTAAAAATATGATTAAATATGCTCGTCAACGTAGTGGCAAAAATATGGCTGAGAAATTATCTCAGGAGATTATGGCTGCTTTTAATGAAGAGGGTGGAGCTTTTAAAAAGAAAGAAGAAACACATAGAATGGCTGATGCTAATAAAGCTTTTGCTCATTTTAGATTTTAATATGTTTAGGAAGAAATTTTTTTGAGACAGGGTAGAGAATAATGAGTAAAGATTTGCAATATACCAGGAATATCGGAATCATGGCACACATTGATGCCGGAAAGACGACTACAACAGAACGAATTCTGTTTTATACTGGTATTACACATCGTATTGGAGAGGTTCATGATGGCGCAGCTACTATGGACTGGATGGTTCAAGAGCAGGAAAGAGGAATTACAATTACTTCCGCAGCTACTACAACATTTTGGAAATATAAGGACCAAGAATATAAAATAAATATTATTGACACTCCCGGACACGTTGATTTTACTGTTGAAGTAGAACGTTCACTTCGTGTACTTGATGGAGCTATAGCAGTATTTTGTGCAGTTGGTGGTGTTGAACCCCAATCTGAAACCGTTTGGCGTCAGGCTGATAAATATGAAGTTCCTAGAATGGCCTTCATTAATAAAATGGATCGTGCTGGAGCCGATTTCTTTTCTGTACTTAATCAGATGAGAGAAAGACTTAAAACAAATGCAGTTCCTGTTCAAATTCCAATTGGTTCTGAAGAAACTTTTAGAGGTGTTATCGATTTAATCGAAAATAAAGCAATTGTTTGGTATGAAGATGAGAAATTAGGTACTCAATTTAAATATATTGATATACCTGAAGAATTAGTTTCTGAAGCTGCAGAATGGAGAGGCAAATTGGTTGAAGCCGTTGCTGAATACGATGATGCATTATTAGAACGATTTTTCGAAGACCCAAATTCAATTACTGCTGAAGATATGTTAACTGTTATTCGTAAAGCTACTATAGGTATGACAATTGTACCTGTACTTTGCGGATCAGCTTTTAAAAACAAAGGTGTACAACGACTACTTGATGCAGTTGTTGCATTCTTACCTAGCCCGATGGATATCGGAAGTACAAAAGGAATTAATCCAAAAACAGATCTTGAAGTTGAAAGAAAACCTGATGCTAGTGAACCTTTAGCAGCACTTGCTTTCAAAATAGCAACGGACCCTTTTGTTGGAAGACTTGCATTCTTAAGAGTTTATTCTGGACGAATTGATTCTGGTTCTTATGTGTTAAATGTGAGAACTGGAAAACGCGAAAGAATTTCTCGATTATACCAAATGCATGCAAATAAGCAAAATCCAAAAGATTATATAGAAGCTGGTGATATTTGTGCAGCTGTTGGATTTAAAGATATTAGAACTGGAGATACTTTAAGCGACGAAAAACATCCGATTACATTAGAATCAATGGATTTTCCAAAACCAGTTATCGGAATCGCTGTTGAACCTAAAACACAAAAAGATCTTGATAAATTAAACATGGCATTAATGAAACTTGCCGAAGAAGATCCAACTTTTACTGTTAAAGTTGATACTGACTCTGGGCAAACAATTATTAGTGGTATGGGAGAATTGCATCTTGAAATCCTTGTTGATAGACTTTTACGTGAGTTTAAAGTTGAATGTAATCAAGGAGCACCTCAAGTAGCATATAAAGAAGCAATTACTGCTGAGGTAGAACATCGCGAAGTATTTAAAAAACAAAGTGGTGGTCGCGGGAAATTTGCTGATATTGTAGTTTCAATTTCTCCAGCAGATGCTGATGTGATTGGAGTTCAGTTTGTTGATAAAATAAAAGGTGGTAACATACCAAAAGAATATATACCAGCAATAAATAAAGGATTTAAAGAAGCAATATACAATGGTGTTTTAGCAGGATATCCTGTTGAAAGCATTAAAGTAACCTTATTAGATGGTTCATATCATGATGTTGACTCTGATGCATTATCATTTGAGATATGTGCGAAATTAGCTTTCAAGCATGCATGTATAAAAGCAAAACCTGTTTTACTCGAACCAATTATGTCTGTTGAAGTTGTTACTCCTGAAGAGTATATGGGAGATATTATTGGTGACTTTAACCGAAGAAGAGGAAAAGTAGAAGGTATGGAAAATAGAGGAGGTGCTCGTGTTATTAAAGCTAAAGTACCATTATCAGAACAATTTGGATATGTAACTGTACTCAGAACTATCAGCTCTGGTAGAGCAACTTCAACAATGGAGTTTTCAAACTACGAGCAAGTACCTGATTCAATTGCCAAAGCAATTGTTGAAAAAGCAAAAGGAAAAAGTGAATTAGTTTAATTAAGGATAATATAATGAGCCAGAAGATCAGAATAAAATTAAAATCTTACGACCACAATCTTGTAGATAAATCTGCAGAAAAAATTGTGAAAACCGTAAAATCCACTGGTGCAGTGGTAAGTGGTCCTATTCCACTTCCAACACATAAAAGGATTTTTACTGTATTACGTTCTCCTTTCGTTAATAAGAAATCAAGAGAACAGTTTCAATTGTCTTCATATAAAAGATTATTGGATATTTACAGTTCAACTCCAAAAACCATCGATGCGTTGATGAAATTAGAGCTACCAAGTGGGGTAGAAGTAGAAATAAAAGTGTAATTAAGTTAAAAACAACGAAAAAATGCCAGGATTAATTGGAAAAAAGATTGGAATGACTTCCATCTTCAGTGCCGAGGGAAAAAGTATTCCATGCACTGTTATAGAGGCAGGGCCATGCGTTGTGACGCAAGTAAAAACTGTTGAAAAAGACGGTTATGCTGCATATCAATTGGCTTTTGATGATAAAAAGGAAAAAAACACTCCAAATCCTCTAAAAGGGCACTTCAAAAAAGCAAATACAACTCCAAAAAGAAAACTGTATGAATTTCAGGTTTTTGAAAAAGAGTATAAGCTTGGAGATAGTGTAACAATAGATCATATTGTTAGTGATGGAATGTTTGTTGATATTATTGGTTGGTCCAAAGGTAAAGGATTCCAGGGTGTTGTAAAACGTCATGGTTTTCATGGTGTTGGAGGACAAACACATGGTCAACATAACAGACTACGTGCTCCAGGATCGCTTGGTGCTTCATCTGATCCTTCTAGAGTATTTAAAGGTATGAGAATGGCTGGTCAGACAGGAAATAAAAGGATTATGATGATTAACCTGAGAGTTTTAAAAGTGATGCCAGAGAATAATTTACTTATAGTAAAAGGTTCTGTTCCTGGTGCAAATGGTTCATATTTAATTATTCACGAGTAATGGAACTAAATATAATTAACATAGCGGGAAAAGATACCGGAAAAAAAGTAACCTTAAATGATTCAATTTTTAAAATTGAACCAAACGATCATGCTATTTATTTAGATGTTAAGCAATATTTAGCTAATAAACGTCAAGGTACTCACAGTGCAAAAGAAAAATCAGATCTTTCCGGAAGTACACGAAAACTAAAAAGACAAAAAGGAACTGGTACTGCCAGAGCTGGTAGTATTAAATCTCCTTTGTTAAGAGGTGGGGCTAGAGTATTTGGTCCAAGACCTAGAGACTATTCTTTTAAATTGAACAAAAAGGTTAAACAACTTGCACGTAAATCAGCTTTAGCTTATAAAGCATCTGATAACAATATTAAAGTGCTTGAAAACTTTAATTTCGAAGTTCCAAAAACGAAAGAATTTGTAAATCTTAGAAATAATTTGGATATACAAGATAAAAAAGTGCTTTTAGTTTTATCTGAACAAAATAAAAGTATATATTTGTCATCCAGAAATTTACAAGATGTTAAAGTAGTAACTATCTCAGATTTAGCTACTTATGACATTATGAATGCTTCAGTTGTACTCTTTTTAGAGAATTCAATTGAACCATTAAACAAAATGTTTAGAATCTAGAAAAAATTTATACGATGGATATTTTATTGAAACCAATAGTTACCGAGAAAATGACCATGCAGGGAGAAACCCTTAATAGATATGGTTTCATCGTGGATAAGCGTGCAAATAAGATTCAGATTAAAAGTGCCATAGAAGAAATGTATGGCGTATCTGTTGAAGATGTAAATACCATGCGTTATCTAGGAAAGAAAAAATCTCGATATACTAAATCAGGAGTTGTTCAAGGAAGAGCAAATTCTTTTAAGAAAGCGGTTGTGACCATAGCAGGTGGTGAAAAAATAGATTTTTATAGCAATATTTAATTGACATGGCGGTACGAAAATTAAATCCTGTAACACCAGGACAAAGACATAAAATCACCGGTACTTTTGACACAATTACAAAAGGAACACCGGAAAAATCTTTGTTAGTTCCAATAAAAAGAACTGGCGGAAGAAACAATGACGGTAAAATGACCATGCGTTATATTGGTGGAGGTCATAAAAAAAGATATCGTTTGATTGATTTCCTTCGTAACAAAGACGGAATGGAAGCTACTGTAACAAGCATTGAATACGATCCAAATAGAACAGCTCGAATTGCTTTAGTTACTTATAATGATGGTGAAAAACGATACATTATTGCTCCTAATGGATTAAAAGTTGGTCAATCAATTGCATCAGGTAGAGGTGTTGCACCAGAAATTGGAAATACACTTTATCTTTCTGATATACCTTTAGGAACAGTTATTCATAATATTGAATTACATCCTGGTAAAGGCGGTTCGATGGCCAGAAGTGCTGGAACATACGCTCAACTTACATCACGTGATGGAAAATATGCTATAGTTAAACTTCCATCAGGAGAAACTAGAATGGTATTAACAACATGTCGAGCTACTATCGGAGCAGTTTCTAACTCAGACCATAGTCTTGAAATTTCAGGTAAAGCTGGAAGACACAGATGGTTAGGTATTAGACCAAGAGTAAGAGGTGTTGTTATGAACCCAGTTGATCACCCAATGGGTGGTGGTGAAGGAAGAGCTTCCGGAGGTCATCCTAGATCAAGAAAAGGATTACCAGCTAAAGGTTATAAAACCAGAGCTAAAAAGAAAGCTTCTAATAAATATATTGTAGAAAAACGCAAGAAATAAAATAGTTTACTATGAGTCGATCACTGAAAAAAGGACCATTTATTGATTTTAAACTTGAAAAAAGAGTTCAAGGTTTAAATGAAACATCAAAAAAGTCCGTAGTAAAAACTTGGTCACGAAGATCAATGATTTCACCTGAATTTGTTGGGCATACTATTGCAGTTCACAACGGAAATAAATTCATCCCAGTATATGTAACAGAAAATATGGTTGGACACAAATTAGGTGAATTTGCACCTACCAGAACTTTCAGAGGACATGCTGGTAATAAAAAAGGTTAGATAACCGACGATAGTATTATTACACAAAAATATTTAGAATATAATGGGTGCTAGAAAAAGAATAAGAGCAAATCAGATTAAAGAGAGCAAAAAAGAACAATATTTTGCTATTTTACGAAATTGCCCTACATCACCAAGAAAGATGAGGCTAGTTGCCGACATGGTAAGAGGGATGGAAGTAAATAGAGCTCTTGATGTATTAAAATTTAGTTCGAAAGAAGCCTCCGGCAGAATGGAAAAGTTATTGATGTCAGCAATTTCAAACTGGCAACTTAAAAACGAAGGTGTTCGTGTAGAAGAATCA
>MENE01000175.1 GCA_001769005.1 Bacteroidetes bacterium GWA2_31_9b
AGTAAAGCAGGAACGCGACAAACTCATTGAAATTATTGATAATCGTTCGTGCATGTGTAAACGTGAGGGTTACGACAAGGTTGGAACCATTACAAATGATTTGAAAAAAATTATTAATCCCATCAGAAAAGATAATTTTAGTGCTGCAAAAAAAATATTGCGTCATGTGTGTACCGATTGTAACATACGAAGTAAGTTGCAAAATGATTTATCGGAATGGCTAGAGAGAAACTATGAGGATAACTATAAACGTTATAATACATTTCTTTATAATGAATCGAAAAGCTCTGTATTAAATGTAAAAGAAATTAAACCTTTATTTTCAAAAGAATCACCTGAAGTTGCAGGTAGAGAGATTTTACGTGATAACTATGATTTATTATTTGCCAAATACCCAAAACTGGTTGTTTTTGGTGAAGATGCCGGATATATTGGTGGTGTAAACCAAAGCCTAGAAGGATTACAAAAGAAATACGGAGATTTACGAGTTACAGATACAGGTATTAGGGAACAAACTATTCTCGGTCAGGGATTAGGCCTTGCTTTACGCGGATTAAGGCCTATTGCAGAGATTCAATATTTTGATTATTTATTGTATGCTTTACAAACTTTAAGCGACGATTTGGCAACTACACATTATAGAACTGCAGGAGGTCAGATAGCACCTGTTATTATTAGTACCCGTGGTCATCGATTAGAAGGAATATGGCATTCAGGATCACCACTGAGCATGGTTATTAACTCTATTCGTGGTGTTTATGTTTGCGTGCCCCGAAATATGACTCAGGCAGCAGGATTCTATAATACACTACTCGAAGGTGAAGATTCAGCTTTAGTTATTGAACCATTGAATGGTTATCGATTAAAAGAAAAACGCCCCGACAATATTGGTGAATACAAAATACCACTTGGTGTACCTGAAATATTGAACGAAGGTACAGATGTAACTCTTGTTACTTATGGTTCATGTGTTAAAATTGCACAAGATGCTGTTGAACAACTAAAAGAATTTAATATTTCAGTTGAACTAATTGATGTACAAACTTTATTGCCATTTGACAAAAAACATATGATTGCCGATTCAATTAAAAAAACCAACAGGGTTGTATTTTTCGATGAAGATGTTCCTGGTGGGGCAACAGCATATATGATGCAAAAAGTAATTGAAGAGCAAGGTTCGTATTTTCATCTCGACTCAGAACCCAGAACGGTCTCAGCAAAGGATCATCGACCTGCATATGCATCTGATGGAGATTATTTCTCTAATCCAAATGCAGAAGATGTGTTCGAAGCTATATATGCTATGATGAATGAGGCAAATCCAAAGAAATATCCTGAATTATACTAATTAGAATAAATCAAATTATGATAAAGTTAAGCCGGTGTAAAATCCGGTTTTTTCTTTTAAAATCAAATTCATTTTGCCTAAGAATTCTTTTATTATTCTTAAATTTATAAAGATTAATTTTATTCTTATGCAACAGAAACAACTTATCATACTCATCATCCTACTTTTATTCTCCAGCACGTTATTATCACAGAATTATACTTTTACTAAGAATGAAAATGGTGAAAAGACTTTTCATGATGGTACTCTTGTTTTAAATGAGGGTGTTCATTTTTTAACCATAAAAGGAGATTCATACGAAGCAGGATTACAATATGGGGTTTTATTAAAGGATGATCTAATAAAAATGGACTACGTTGTAGATAGCTTGATTGATGATTACATGGGTAATTTCTTTATTAAAAAGTGGATTGTAAATTCTGTAGTAAATTCAAAAATAAAGAAAATTGAAAAAAATATGCCATTGGACTATTTGCAGGAAATGAAAGGAATGGCCGATGGAAGTGGATTGGAATTAAAAGATATTCAAACAATTGCATATTTACCTCAATTGTTTTTCAAAATCAGTTGTACCGCTTTTATCCTGAAAAATGAAAATGGTATTGTTCATGGAAGGAATTTAGATTGGCCAGGAATTGAAGTATTAACTCATCATCCACTAATTGTTAATTATAAACTAACTAATAAAATTCCATTCACAAATCTTACTTTTATAGGATATCCCGGAGTTTATACAGGAATGAACCATAGCGGATTGAGTATGTCAGTTAATATGAATGGTGCTCCTGCAGATAATGACAAGAAAATTAATGATTACAACACAAGAATGCCGCTTGCATTTAAAGTCAGAAACATATTGGAAAATGCAGAAAATATTGAAGATGTTGATAAACTATTTAAAGATTACAGCTCACATGCATGGTTTATAACTGTTGGTAGTAAAAATGATAATACAGGTGTAATTTACGAACTTACCAGAGGCGAAGTTATTAAAAACCCAATGAAAGATGATTTTTTATTTGTTGAAAATCTTTCGCTTTCAGATAAAGGAAGATATCAATATAGCCCAATATGGATGTTTAGTACTTCAAATATTTCGCGTGAAAGAAAAATGAAGGAGTTAAACAAAAGAATATCAAATGAGAATTTAATTGATAAAAGTTATAAGATCCTTACCAATACTGAGAATCATAATTTGTTGCATGATCCATTCTATGGTTATTGCATTAATAATTTCAACACTATAAAAAGCTGCATTTTAGATAATACCAGAAATGAGATTTATTTTACATATGGTGAGCATAATGCAGCAATTAATAAATATCTTCATTATGTTATTGAAACAGGCGATGTAGAAGTTTATAAGGAAAAACAGGAAATTGCAGATAATGCAAGTTATGAAGCTGCACTAGATTATTTAGATTGGATTAAGAAATCATATTCCAGTAAAAAGAAATTAACAGATAAAGATTATAAATTCATTATTAATACAATTCAAAATTATAATATAAATCCTGCTTTTAAAGCGTATTTGTTATCAGGTTTTTACTCAAAGTTAAAAGATAAGGAAAATACCTTTATCCAGGCTGAAAATTATATTTCCGAATTACCCGATTTTTTCCATTCATATTATAACAAATATAAAGTTATGCGCGATTTGGGAGAATACATGAAAGCTATAGTTGCACTTGAAGAAATGCTGCAAACATCAACAATTAATCCGTATTATGAGTATAGGGCAAAAATTAACATGATTGAGATGTATGATAAATTGCTAGAAAATAAAATCGACTCGGTTTATATTGATAAAATTCATAAATTGTATTCTCAAATAAATACAGAAATTAGTCAATATTTTATTGATACAGAAACCCAAAAGGATTTAGATTTAATTGAAAAGATTAATAAAAAGTACAAATAGTAAATGACAACAAGTGATTCAGTTGATTCTGCTGTTGAATTAATACTAAATTCAAATTTTGCTATTGCTTTTACTGGAGCAGGTATTTCTGTTGAGAGTGGAATTCCTCCTTTTAGAGGAAAAGATGGATTATGGAGTAAGTATGACCCCAATGTGCTCGATTTAAATAACTTCTTCTTATTTCCTGTTGAGTCATGGAAAGTAATTAAAGAAATATTTTATGATTTCTTTGGCTCTGCAAAACCAAATTCAGCTCATATTGCTCTAGCAGAATTGGAGCACAGGAAAATGATTAAAGCAGTAATTACTCAAAATATAGATAATCTTCATACAATAGCAGGAAGTAAAGAGGTATATGAATTTCATGGAAATTCACGAATGCTTGTTTGCCCAAATTGTGGAGAAAATTATGTTGCTGCAGAAGTAGATTTAAATGAAATTGTTCCTTTATGTAATAAATGTCATGGAGTTTTAAAACCTGATTTCATCTTCTTTGGAGAGTCGATTACAACTCTTGCATACCAAAAGTCGGTTGAAGCGGCTGAAAAAGCAGACTTGGTAATTATTATTGGTTCAACAGGCGAAGTAACTCCTGCATCAATGATTCCAACTATTGCGAAGCAAAATGGAGCCAAGATTATTGAAATAAACCCCGAAAGATCATTATTCACAGATTCAGTAACCGATGTATTTTTACAAGGAAAAGCAACTGTAATCATGGAACAAATTATAAACGAGTTAAAACTTAAGGTATGATAAAATTTAAATTAGGTCCCGAATCAGAATACATTGAACTCATAAAACTATTAAAAGTAACAAATATTTGCATGAGTGGGGGCGAAGCTAAGCAATTTGTAAACGATGGTATTGTAAAACTGAATGGACTAGTTGAAAGTCGCAAGAGGGCAAAAGTAAGAATAGGCGATAAAGTTGAAGTTTTAGACAATATAATTCAAGTAGAATAATTATAAACTAAATATACTGATATGTCATTTTTAGAACTAGCAAAACGACGATATTCGTCAAGGAGTTATCAGGATAAGCCTGTTGAAAAAGAACTTCTGCTTCAGGTAATGGAAGCAGGCAGAATTGCTCCATCAGCAAAGAATAATCAACCCTGGCATTTTGTTGCAATAACAGAAAAAGAGCCATTGGCTAAAATTCGGGATTGTTATGAAGAAACCTGGCTGGAAACTGCAAAAGCAATTATTGTTGTTTGTGGCGATCATCGTGATGCATGGCGTAGGTCAGATGGTAAAATTTATACAGATATGGATGTAGCAAGTGCAGTAAGCTATATGACATTAGCTGCTACTGATCTTGGACTAGCTACATGCTGGATTTGTAAGTTTGATGTTATGAAATGTGTTAATTTACTCGATTTACCCGATGGAGTTGTTCCAATGGTATTATTACCAATAGGATATCCTACTGATGAAGTAGATATTAACAGACACGAGCAACTCCGTAAACCTTTAAAAGAAGTTGTTCATTTTGAAAAATTCTTTTACAAACCGTTTAAAAGATAAAATATTTTGAAAAAGTAAATCCGGCTGAATGCCGGATTTATTATATCTTAATATGAAATCGGAAAATATAAAGCAATTGAATCTTTAATATTGAAACCCGATTTTAATTTTTTTTAAAAATTTATTGAATATTTTATTGTTGGATTTCCTTTCTCAACACCAAAGCTGTAATTAGAGAACACTCTTAATTTATCATTTTCTAATCCTTTAATATAAACCCAGATAATATCTCCAATCCATAATGTAGCACCAGTAATTAAAAGCAATTCTGCATCATTTGAAAAAAATGCATTATCGTAATCATAGCCTCCTGTTTCTCCCCAATAGACATCAGTTGGGTCACCAAAGTAAGATTGATCTTTTTTAATCCAACCCATTTCAAGTACTTTTTCTCTTTCCATCAAGGCATAAATACCTAAGCCAATAACACCAAGTGTTGTAATGGTTCTCACATATGGTTTTATGATCATATCTTTATGATCAGCTACAAAATAATCACCCAAACCAGGTACTAAGATTGAATAAACAACATTTGAAGCACCCCCTTTTTTTATACCATTAACAATAATTTTGGGCTTTAACTTTTGAGAAATTGATAAATCATCGTTATAAATATCCCATTCAATTTGTTTGTTTTCTCCGGGTAATACCTTAGTCCCAAAATCACCTTTTATTTTTTTTGGTACAAAAATGTTAAAGTCATCATCAATTAAAAACAATTCGATAGTTTGAATTTCGTTTGTTTTCTTTGTAATTAAGTCGTAGTTAAATAAAACCTTATTATTCTCAATTTTTAAATCCAGATTTTTAACCTTTGGAGTTTGAGCAAAAGTTAAACTTATTAGAAATGCGCTTAATAGAGTTAAAACTATTTTTTTCATAATTAATTTAATTGATTATAATATTCAATAACTTTTAAAAAATCCTGATCCTTTTTAAGTTTAATTTTATTTTCAGATATAAACTTTTCAATTTCAACTTTATGATCAGAGAACAATTCTAATACAAAATCTTTTTTTCTCTTTAGTTTGATTGCAGGTTTATCGTCTGAGAGCTTTATATAATATGTTTCTTCAGGAATATATCGTTGAGAACCATCGCCACCACCTCCACCATAATAATCTACATATTTATTTTCCCGAAGATTAATTTTGCGTTTTATTAATAATTTACAATTTCCTTTATTTAATGTTTCAAAATATGCTCCTGCTAAATAACTTGTATTCCCCTTTTTTTCATGAATTAATGAGTACACAAACGATTTATTAGCAAAATCAATTGTTTTAACTTTAGTAGGTTCCGAAATTATTAATGTGTCTCTTTTAACGATAACTTCAAATTCCTGATTGTAAATATTATATCTGAAAAGTCCTTTTAATTTGCCGCCATTTTGAAGTTCAAGTTCTCCAAACATAAAGTCTCTATTGTAATATGGACTCCCTTTTGTAAATGGAATTGAATTTCGAGAGTTTGAATTAACGGTGAACTCTCCTACAAAGTTCATTCCTTGTACATAAATACTCGATTGTGAAAAACAGTTATTAAATCCTAGGAATAAAATAAATCCTAGTAAAAAGTATTTTTTAATTTTCATATAGATTTTATAAATAGTTTGCAATTTTAAATATAACTGACTACAAAAAGAAACGAAAGTTTAATTATTTTAAAAATTATTGATAAACGATGAAATTAATAAATAATAAAATCATGTAATAAATAATTTATAACCATTTAATACAGTAAAGTTTGAACAAAGTCAATTATGTTTTTATAATGAGAACATTTCCAATAAATTTTTTTACATTCAATACATTGGTAAAATGAATTAAAATGTTTTTTGGTTCCTGATTTAAGTAATTGTTCAATTGCTGATTTGTCAACAGATATTATATTTCCGTTACAAACAAAACATCTTGAAAACAATTTTACTTTATCTTTTAAATCGAATCGCTGAATTACTTCTTGAAGTTATTTTATTGTATTTTAGAATTCCCAAATCACGCGTTAAAATAATTCGCTTTTCTTCAGTTGATATTTTTATGATTTCATTATCTGAAAATGAATTCGTGTATTTAGTATCAAATTATAAATACAAAGATATTTAGCCAGTTTCTATAAATAAACATCAAGTACAAATGTAGTTTCCTAATGTGGTGTTAGCCTAATTAGTGTTATTTTGAAATCTCAAAACCTTCAAATCTGTTATAAACAGAAACAAAATTATTTTGTAATTCGTAAAATCGAAGGGAACAATACAAAATTGATATTTAAAACTCTTGTTTTAAATAGTCTTTCATTAAATTTATATCAATAGGATTAACGCCATATTTTAGTAGGTAATGAATATCGTCGTTAAAAGCTTTATAAAACGATACAAAATCATTATTTGATAATCTTAAAGCTTCCTGATAGGAATGAATTGCTTTTTTTTGTTCATTCATACACCACTGAACATGTCCAAGATGTATTAAGTCGAATTCATTTTTATTGTAATCTATAATTTTTGTGTAATATGTATTTGCAGTTTCAAATTTCCCAAGAATAAATGAAATCCAAGCAATTGGACGCTGAATCTTATCATTTGAAGGTGATAAATATTCAACTTTATAGTAATATTTTAATGCTTCGTCATATCTTTTTAGTCGAACCAAAGTATGACCTATGTAAGCAAGTATATACAAATTTTCCGGTTCAAATTTTTCAGCATCTAAATAGTATTCAAGTGCTTTTTCCGGATTATTCATATATCTGTAACACAAAGCAATTTTTTTACTTATCCACACCTTTTTACTATCGTACAATTCAGCTTTTTTATAATAGTCTAATGCCAATTTGTAGTTACCTTCTTGTTGATAACAATAACCAATTTTTTCGTACAATTCAATGTCAGGATCTTCAATTTTTTCAAGATTTACAAATAACTCTGCTGCTTGATTAAAATGTTTATTTTCAAGAAAAAATTCAGCAATATTTCTGGTGATTTTAGTATTATGAATTAGCTTCTTAAAAAAGAAAGTGTTTTGTATATCGAATTTCCAATCAAATATATCTGAGAATTCATTTTTATACTGATTTAGCTTAAAAAACCTATATAAATCCTGAAGATATTGCGTGAAAATATTTTTAGTTACTGCAAAGCTGTTTAATAAATTCTCATCATTAGAAATTTCTTCAATGTTTTTCATTTCTTCGTTAAACATATCCATCATCATTGTTTTGTGCGATTCAGGAATATATTGCAGGTTTAAACAAAACGAATATTTGTCGGAATTACACATGTAATGTGATTTTTCGAGTTGTTCAATAAAAGGCTGGAGCTTTGTTTCTTTTTCGTTTATAAGTTGTGTAAGGCTTTCGTTTTCTTTATAAAATGGTACAAACCAATTACTTATTTCATTATAAAATGGAAAATGTTTTAATCGGGAGAATGCGCTCATAAATACATCTGCTCCCTCAATCTGCATTTTTGAAAAATCTTGGAGTTTATCAAGTAAGCCGGGAGAATCTTCGAAAACTTTTTCCCAGTCAGGATTTTTATCTTCAAGAAATTTTTCATCAATAATATTTTCAAGATCAAGACTTTTTTCAATTTTAGGTTGCATTTTCATCATCTCGGGCAAAATTTCTTCTTCCCACTTTTTTGTAAGTTTTTCAGTATCTTTTGATTTGAAAATCTGAATAATTATTGATTCTGTTAACTTATCAATATCCGAAGTTTTAGCAATTTTCTCAATTTCCTTAATTAATTCAGGATAAAATTGTATTCGTTTATCGTATTTGTAAAATCCAAGTAAAAGACCAATAAGTGCTCTTTGGTATACATGTTCTTCGTTATAATAATAGAAATTCAGCAACGAGTTAAACTTATTTTTATCGAAAACTCGCAACAGGCTCATGGTTATAGCACTAACAATTAAGCTTTTATCGTGCCATGGAATTTTTTCGGAATGACAAATGGTTTCTAGAATTTTACTTTCTGTTTCGAGGTATTTATCGGTTAACCATAAATAATTGAATAAATCTCGTAATGCTTGCTGACGTGAAATGGTTTTATCCGAAGATCCCGAAATATTTATTTTGCTTCCTTTTAAAATTTCATCTAGTTCTGAATCAAAGGTAAGACTATGAATTAATGAAATTGCTTCATCTGAATGTTGTTCTCTTTTTTTATCGAGAGACCATTTCATTTTATAAATTGTTAAGCCTGAGTTATCGGTTAAAAGACATTCATTAATTGTATCGGCTAATTCTAAAAGCGTGCGTTGTAAATGATTATAAATATTATCGCGTTTAGGATCAATAATGTTTGAGAAAGAATGTTTTAAAATATTGGAATAAGTTTCTTTTAAACTTTCAATTTGAATTTGATGATATTCCTTTTTAGTTTGATTAGCAAACAATTTCAGTTGTTGAATTGATTCTGAGATTTCTTTATTTATTATAAGATCGCAAATCTCATTATATTTTGCTTGTATTTCGTTATGATTCATTTTATATGCTTTAAATAAACAAGTTCTAAATTTTTTATATGTGTTGCAAATTACGTTCCCTCAAATTTTTTAGTGACAATTAAGCTGAAAAATTAAATTTAAGTGCTAAAATGGCACTTAGAGATTGTAGATTTTTTAAAAAAGAATGTAAAAATTGATTTATTGGCTTTTTAGAATAAATCCGCTTCCATGAATATTTTCAATCTCAATAGTTGGATCGCTTAGTAAATATTTACGAAGTTTGGAAATATAAACATCCATGCTTCGGGCATTAAAGTAACTATTGTCGCCCCAAATTTGATTTAATGCTTTTTCACGATCAAGTATTTTGTTTTTATTTTGGCAAAGTAACTTAAGTAAGTTTCCTTCTTTAGGTGATAAATGGAAAGTATATTCTTCGAATTTAAGAACACGTATTGATGAATCGAACTCATATTTTCCGATCGAAAAATTTTTCTCATTCTCTGAATCAACCGTATTACGCTTTAATATTGCTCTTATTTTATATAGTAAAACATCGGAATCAAAAGGTTTAGTAATGTAATCATCGGCACCAATTTTAAAACCATCAATAATGTCGTCTTTTAATGTTTTTGCTGTAAGAAATATGATGGGAGTATCACTGTTTTTTTGTTTAATAATTTTCGCAATTGAAAAGCCATCCATATTAGGTAACATGATATCGAGAATGCATATATCAAATAGCTGAAGATTAAATGAATTGATAGCTTTTGCTCCATCTTGAATCCAGGTTACAACAAAATCGTTCATCTCGAGGTATGATTTTAAGACCGAACCAAAGTTGGCATCATCTTCAACTAGAAAAATTCTATTATTATCTTTCATTACTAAATGGGATTAATGGTAAGCTAATTTCAAATTTAGAACCTTTCCCGGGTAAGCTGGTAGCATGAATTGACCCTCCAAACTGAATTACAATTGCTTTCACATAACTTAATCCAAGCCCAAAACCTTTTACATTGTGAATATTACCTGTTGATACACGATAAAACTTATCAAAAATTCGAACCAAGTCTTCTTTTTTTATACCAATACCATTGTCTTCAACAGAAATCAGAATATTTCCATTCTGATTCCTTGTTAGAATGTTTATCTGAGGATTTTGGTTTGAATATTTATTTGCATTATCGAGAAGATTATGGATGATATTCAAAAAGTGAGTTTCATCAATCATAGCAAAAGAATTATCTGCATGAAGAACAGAATTAATTATACCGTTTTTTTGTTTAATCTGTATTTCAATATTCTGAATAGCTTTTTGAATTAATATATGCAAGTCGGTTTCAATTAATGATAATTTGAATTTTTCTTTTTCGAGCAACGACATCTGCAGCACACTTTCAACTTGATTGTTCATCCTACGATTTTCTTCTTTAATTATTCGCAGGTATTCGTTAATTCTTTCCTGATCACCTAAAATTTTCGGATTCGAAATTGAATCTGCCGCCAGTGAAATAGTTGCAATAGGTGTTTTGAACTCATGTGTCATATTATTTATAAAATCCGACTTAATTTCAGATATTTTCTTTTGTTTATATATAATACGAATTGTAAAACCAAAAATAAAAATGATAACCAAAGTAAAAAATATCGATCCGGAAAGCATATAAATTAATGATCTAAAAATAAAGCTGTGTTTGCTTGGCAGGTACAAGTAAAGAAAGATGTTTTTATCAACATAATCATTTGGAAACAGGTTCGCTTTATACGAGCTTTTAATAAGTTCATCTTCGAATTTTGCCGATCTATTTTCTATGCTATCATTTTTAGTATTAATAATTGCATATTGGAACTCCTTATCAATCCCATTATCTACAATTTCACCTTTTATTATATTATTAAGATTTTCAAAATCTATTCTCTCTACTGCAGAACTGAAACGGGTTTCAAACTCTAACACCATATCTTCTAAATTCTTTTCGAATTGTTTTGCTTTTACAATTTTGTAGGTATTTGTTACAACCTTAGCTGTGTCAGAAACAACAATAACAGAGTTAGTTGTACTGGTCAAACCATCAGCTCCAATAAAAACAAAATCATTATTTTCTTTTGATTTATTGCTTATAACGCTTATAAGATTTGAGTCATTATTCACTGTTACTTTGTAATTAATATGCTGTCTCTTTTGATTTACTTTGTTAGTTATACTATCTTTTAAGAAATATTCGTAAAAATGATTCGCAGTTGAAATTGAATCACCATCAGAAGATGTATAAATTACACGGTCAATATTTTCTGAAAGAAACACGATTTGTTGTTTTCGTTCAATTTTCTGAATTATATTTTCTAGTGCTTCTTTTACATTTTTCGAATACTCTGCTTTTTTTACCTCAATTGCATTTTTAATCCAGAATAGCTGCACAATGATTATTCCTGTGAGAGAAATAATCATAACCAAAATTAAAATATATATAAGGTGCTTTTTCATTAACTTTTAGATTATGGGTCAAAGATATATATAAAAATATAGGTCAATTAAACTTTAACATTTCTTTAACTCTTTTTAACCAGTTATTAAATATTGAGGTCACTATTGTTTTATATGTTTGTGTTATGATTTAAAAACGTAAAAGGAGATATTAAAATGAAAACAAAATTTAAACTAATTACTGTATTTGCATTAATGCTTTTTGTTCTTTCAATCAATGCGCAAGAGCAGAAAAAGATTAAAATCAAAATGATAAAAGATGTTAATGGCAAAACGATTGTTATTGATACTATTATTATTGGTACTGATTTTAAAGACATTGATTTATCAGGATTCCATATAACAAGCGAAATGGAAGAAATAATTGAACATCTTGAATCTGGCGAGAAAAAAGAGAGCATGATGAAATTTTATTTCACTGATAATGAAAAATCAAATAAGGGTGACTCATTAAAACATGTTTGGGTTGAAGTTTCAGACGAACTGGAAGGCGATTCCAATGAAAGTAGTCATGCATTTTTTGTTTCCCGTGATAGTCATGTTATAACAGATAAAAATATGGTTTTTGTTAGCAGTAATTCTGATGGCGAAACAGAAATTGATACTATTATTCACAATCGGAATAAAAAAATTATTATAAAAAAAGTTGGCGAAGAAGGTGAGGATAAAGATGTTATGGTTTGGGTTTCAGATTCAGATGGCGATACTGAAATGAATGATAGTGTTAAAGTAATTAAAGTAAAAAATGTTATTACTAAATCGGGAGAAAATGATGAAGTAACTGTATATGTTACATCTGATGGCGAAAACGACAAATCCGCAAAAGAAAAATCATATAAAGTAATTGTTAAATCGGGAGAAAATGGGGAGTACAAAACAGTTGTAATGGATGGCAAAGAGGGTGAATTAAATTCGGATGAAGATGTTATTATTCTTAAATCATTTGAAGATACACACAATTCAATGATAATTATTAAAGGTATAAATGATGA
>MENE01000176.1:0-3003 GCA_001769005.1 Bacteroidetes bacterium GWA2_31_9b
AATATTATTGATACAAAATTCTTTGATTTTGAAAATAAGAGATTAACATCCGATATCTTTAATTCAGAATGGTTAGGCAATGATTTTATCACACTTCTACCACAATTTATTATTGATTTCTGGTATTTAGTACTCCTTTGGATATTGTTTACAGGATTTTTAATTTGGGTTTACCCTCGATTAAAAAAGGATAAATTAGAAATAACAGGTTTTTCATTTCGATTATTAAGTTTGCAATCAGTGTTATTTATTATATTTCTTGGAATTGGGGTTATTGGTGGCAGAGGAGGTTTTCAGTTAAAACCTTTACGAGTAATTCATGCAGCCAAATTCACCGATACTAAAAATGTTCCTTTGGTATTAAATACTCCT
This sequence comes from Bacteroidetes bacterium GWA2_31_9b, assembly GCA_001769005.1. Classification (GTDB taxonomy): domain Bacteria; phylum Bacteroidota; class Bacteroidia; order Bacteroidales; family UBA12077; genus UBA12077. The sequence continues at coordinate 373 of MENE01000176.1, forward strand.
TTTACTATTATGAAAAGTATAGGAGTGAAAAAGGCAACTATTCCTGATTATTTCAAACAACAAGTTCTTGATTCAATTTACTCTCCAATAATTACAGTTTCTAAACCAGATAAAGAAAAACCAAATATTGTTATCATTATACTTGAAAGTTTTTCGAGCGAATATATTGGTGCTTTAAACAATGGTAAAGGATATACTCCTTTTTTAGATTCTCTTATGAGTCAAAGTCTGGTATTTAATAATGCCTATGCTAACGGAAAAAGATCAATAGAAGCAATGCCCTCAATAATTGCAGGAATTCCGGCATTAACAGATGGGGCATACATAACATCAGAATATGCTTCAAACACTATTAATTCTGTTGTAAGCATACTTAAAAAGCAAGGATATTACACCTCATTCTTCCATGGAGGTAAAAATGGAACCATGGGATTTAGTGATTTTGCAAGTCTTGTTACTTTTGACGATTACTTTGGAATGGATGAATACAATAATCCTGTTGATTATGATGGGAATTGGGGTATTTACGATGAAGAGTTTTTACAGTTTTTTAAAACAGAAATTGATAGTTCTCCTCAACCATTTCTAACATCAGTATATACGTTAACATCGCATCATCCTTATAAAGTTCCTGAAAAATATAAAAACAGATTTCCAAAAGGAGCACTTAATATTCATGAAAGTATTGGATATGCTGATTTTGCGTTAAGAGAATTTTTTAAATCGATAAAAAGTTCTAAATGGTTTAAGAATACTTTATTTGTAATTACATCAGATCATACAGCACAAGCAGAAACAGAATATTACAATACAAAAAGAGGAATGTATTCTATACCTATTATATTATACCACCCAAATGATACATTAATTAAAGGTGTAAAAAATGCAGTTGCTCAGCAAATTGATATTTTCCCGACAATAATTGATTATGTAGGATGTAACGATCCATTTATTAGTTTTGGCACCAGTTTGTTAAACGATACAACAACTCATTTTGCTATAAATTATATAAGTGGAATTTATCAGATTATTGAAAACAATTTTATTTTACAATTCGATGGGTCGAAAAGTATTGGTTTTTATAATTATAAAACCGATAGTTTACTTAAACAAAATTTATTAACCAATTCGAATAATTATCTTTTTTATGAAAATAAATTGAAAGCAATTATTCAATCTTATTATCAAAGACTTAATCAAAATAATATGGTACTTCAAGATTCCTTAAGTAGTAAATAATAAACCGATATTTTACAGCTTTTAAGAGTTTTCAAATTACTTCAATTTTTGGTGTTGTAAATCATCTTTTTTCTTCGTTTAGTTTTTTGGGGAAACATAGTTATTATTGTACTTTTATACAGTTTTTAAAAGTATTTTTAATTTAAAATTATGAAACCTCCATGCAATTGGCATTGCACAAACAAAGTTGATTATATTAATTACATGCAGTCTGGTTTTATGATTTAAGGCATGGAGGTTCACGAGCGGAATGAGGGATGGTTTGGTGGGAGCGAGTAACAAGAAAAAATAAAATAACAGATAAAACGAGTAGATAATTAACTAAGAATCAATAAAGTAAAAAATTTAAATAGATGAAACGACAAATTTTTGTAATTATCTTACTAATTTATTTTCAACCTGCATACTCTCAGGGTAATACATTCTATCAATTTGATTTCCTTATTGGCAATTGGGTTGGAAGTGGGGTTGATATAGATAAAAATAAATCTGAAATTTCTGCTAGTTATAGTTATACTATGGGGAATACTTATATTGAAGTCAATCATCATTCTGAAATTGAAAAAAAGAATAAAAAATTTAAAAACGAAGTACATGATGATTGGGGAATGATAAGTTATGATAAGCAACGAGGAGTATATATTTACAGACAGTTTAATATTGAAGGTTATTACAATCAATTTATTTTAATTGATTCATTATCAAACGAAAACACTATAGTATTTGAAAGTGAGCAAACTGAAAACTTCTTAACTGAAGGAAAATTTCGCTTAATAGTTAAAAAAATTAACAACTTCGAAATAGAGACTTTCCTTGATCTGGTTTCTACAGGAAAAGAAATTAGTTATGGAAAGAATAAACTAATAAAAGAAGAATAAAAAAATCAGGCTGATGCCTGATTTTTTTGTTAATGATGACCTTCGTATTTAAACGAAACTTTTACTTTTGCTCTGTACGCTTCAATTTTTCCATCTTTAATCTGCATGTCGAGTTGAGAGATTTCTGCAATTCGTAAATCGCGTAAGCTTTCTGCTGCTTTCTTTATTGCAGCTCCTGCAGCTTTTTCCCACGATTCGGGACTGGTACCAACCAATTCAATAATTTTGTAAACATTTTCTGGCATATTACCTCCTTTTATTTATTGAAAATTAGAATGAATAGTTAAAGTTAGTTATAAATGAAATCAATGTCAATGTAAAAAAATGAAGTTGAAATTTTAATTATTTAATGTTCATAAAATGAATTGATTTTAAAAGAAATCAAAATTTATATCTAATTTTAGTTTTTGTTTTTAAAAATACATTTTTCAATTAAACATCTGAATCACAGCACAAAATAACATCATCGTTATGAATTTAAAAAAAAGAGCAGGAACAATTATTATAAAACCTA
>MENE01000176.1:3100-15627 GCA_001769005.1 Bacteroidetes bacterium GWA2_31_9b
CTGTTAAGAACCTTTATAAAAATTATCTATTTAAGATTGCTCTCATACCTGCTATTGCTCATATTATTGGATATGGAATTTTTGGTTATCATCAGGTTAATGTTGGTTTCGATACAAGTTTTTTTGTTGGACTTAAATATGCTGTAATAACTTATGTTACTATTGTTTGCACTACTTATATATCTGCTTTTATAATTAGTCGGTTGGCTACTTTTTTCGAAGTAGAAAAAAATTTAAATAAAGCATTTGAATTGGTTGTTTATTCTTTTACTCCATTTATGGTTTTCAGTATTTTTAATATTTCTACATCCATGCATCGTATTGTAGAGTTCATAAGTTTATATGGTTTATATGTAATGTATCAAGGATTTACTACAATGTTAAAAGTGAATGAAGAAAAACTGATCACCTATTATGTTATGAGTTTTATTTCAATAATTACTGTTTTTGTATTTATCTTAAAAATGCTTACTCTATTAATTATTGGAAATATTGTTGATCCGGTTTAATATTAATGGAATAAAAATTCTACTAAAAAGTTTAATTTATTTATCCCAATTCTTTTAAATTCTTCTGATTTCTGAAAATATGGAAACTATCTTTTGCAAAAACAGGGATGATTGGCGTGATTGGTTAGATAAAAATTATAACCAAACATCGGAAATATGGTTAATTTATTTTAAAAAACATACAAAAAAAGAATCTGTAAAATACAACGAAGCAGTAGAAGAAGCTTTATGTTTTGGTTGGATCGATAGCCAGGTAAAAAGTATCGATAAAGATACTTACATGCAGAAATATACCCCACGAAAGAAAAACAGTGTTTGGTCGTTGGTTAATAAGAACCGAGCCGAAAAATTGATAAAAGAAAAGAAAATGACCAAGGCTGGTTTTGAGCAAATTGAAATTGCAAAGAATAATGGAAATTGGGAAAATGCTTATTCAAGCAAGGTGTTAAGTGAAATCCCTGAAGAAATTTTTAAAACACTTGAAAATAATTCAATTGCATTAAATAATTTTTATAAAATGTCGAGTTCACATCAGAACGCATATATTGGTTGGATTTTAATGGCCAAGCGAAATGAAACAAAAGAAAAACGAATTGCTATTGTTATTGATCGATTAGAAAAAAATTTAAAACCTGGTTATATTTAATTCCTATTATACTTTTCTTTTACAGCATTTTCAATATTCTGAAGAGCTTTTTCTAATATTGATTTTTGACAAGCCACATTCATTCTCAAAAAACCTTCTCCATTAGTACCAAACATAGAACCTTTATTTAAACCTATCTTCGCTTTTTCGATAAAAAATTGATTTAACTCATTACCTGACATATTTAATTCTCGGCAATCAAGCCAAACAAGGTAAGTTCCTTCGGGTCTAATCATTTTAATTTGTGGTATCTTTTCTTTAAAGTAATTCTCGGCAAAATCAATATTTTCTTTTAAATAAACCAACAATTGCTGTAACCATTCATACCCATGTGTATAAGCTGCTTCAGAAGCAACCGTTCCAAAAACATTCCCTAAACCAACATGAATAGTATCGAGTATTTTATCGTATTTTTCTTTTAGCTCTTTATTTGAAATAATAACCGATGATGTTGATAATGCAGCCATATTGAATGTTTTGCTTGGGGCAATACAGGTTATTGTAATATTAGCAATTGCATCAGAAATTGAAGCCATTGGAACGAATTTATGAGGTTTGAAAACCAAATCGGAATGAATTTCATCTGAAACAATGATTACGTTATTTTCAATGCACAAGTTACCAAGCTTTTTAAGTTCATCTCTTGTCCATACAGAGCCTCCAGGGTTTTGAGGATTCGATAAAAGTAAAATTTTGGCATCTTTTAGTTTTATCGCTAAGTCATCGAAATCGAAACAATATCTACCTTTTTTGAATATAAGAGGATTCTCAATGAGTTGACGGTTATTATTGTTAATTGCATAAAAAAATGGATGATAAACCGGTGTTTGCAAAACGATTTTATCACCTTTCTCTGTTAAAGCCAAAACCAACAAATTCAATGCAGGCACAACACCTGGACTAAATGAAATCCACTCCTTTTTAATATCCCAATTATGTAATTTTTTTACCCAATTAATTATTGAATGATAATAAGAGTCTGGCCTTATACTATATCCAAAAACTTCGTGATTACATCTTTCCTTGATTGCATTTATAATAAAGTCAGGGGTTTTAAAATCCATATCGGCCACCCACATAGGGATTACATCATTTGTACCAAATATTTCCTTTCGCAAATCGTATTTAACAGATGCTGTGTTTTCGCGGTTTATGTGTTCATCAAAATTATATTTCATTATTAATAATCTTTAATAATTTGGAGATTAGAACTCAAAAATTCGTAATTCGTAATTATTTTGAGTATCCTACAGTTTGGCAATAAATTACATGTTTATTCTCACTGAGATTTAATGCTTTTGAAACTTCTGCATTATCAAAATATGCTCTGAAAACAGAAATCAACCCTTCTGATGCACAATACAAATAAACATTCTGACCAATAAATCCACAATGTGTGGCAGCTGTCATGGTTTTAACTTCATCAGTTCCATTTCCTGCCTTTGAAAAATCTGAAACATAAACCAGATTCACGGCAGCAACTTTAACAAAATCCTGTTTACCGGTAACTTCTCTAATATCTTTATCTAAAACCTTTTGTATTGAATTATCTTTTGGTAAATATAAGTAAGCACCATCTTTTGTTGTTAAATAAACCTCCATATCTTGAACATTTCTTGAAGTCGCTACTGTGTGCTTTCCTTCTTCGGGTCTGTTAATTCCATAAGCAGCCCAAAGCAAATCTGATATTTGTTGCTGAGTTAAATCTTTATCTATAAAATCGCGACTTGAATGTCTTTCGTTCATTGCCTGCATTAAAGGTTTCCCACCAGTTTTATGGGGTTCGGGTAGTTTTGTTATTTCCTGAGCAATACTTTGATTCAGAATAAGTGTACATATAAGTACAAAACCTAATTTTATTGTTATCATTTTTTATTTTTTGTTTAAGTTATCCATAAATTTTTTTGAATTGATAATATAACGAATATGAGTCCCCTCACCTATTTTACCTTCTTCGTCGCTGGCAACAACATTAAAGGTGAGTTTTTTACCATCAACTTCGATTAATGTTGCTGTACATTTAACTTCCATGCCTATTGGTGTAGGTTTAAAATGGCGAATATTCACTTCGAATCCAACAGTATTAAGTTCTTCGCCTAGAAATGGGAGAACAGCTTCATAAGAAGCACGTTCCATTAAAGCAACCATTGCCGGTGTGGCAAATACTTCAACTAATCCGGAGCCATAATTTGCTGCAGTATCTTTGAATTCAACCTTTTGTGTTACAGTATGAGTAATTCCGGGATGTAATTTAATTTCCATAGTTCATTTTTTAGTGATTAAAGATAATGAATAGAAATATTCTAAAATAAAAAAGGTGCTGATAAAAATCAACACCTTACAATATTATGAAGGTGATATTATGATTTCAGTTTTTCAACCATTGCTTTAGCCAATATTTCGCATCGTTTATATGCATCATCACCCGGTATTCCTTTTGTATCAATTGGATCAGAAACTAAATCCCATTTAATGGTTTCGTAAAACTTGTGCAAGGCTTTTACTCCACCTCCATTCCAGCTGTATGAACCAAATAAACCTAATACATGTTTTTCAACGCCCATGTGTTCTAATGTTCGGGTTAGATTCTCCATAGTTGGTAGCATTCCTGAATTATATGCACTGCTTCCAAGAATTACTCCTTTATATTGCCATATTTCGTTTATTAAATAGGAGATATGAGTTTTAGAAGCATCATAAACCCTAATTTTTTTAATTCCGTTTTCAGACAATTTTCGTGCAATAAAATCGGCCATTTTAGCTGTATTTCCATACATTGACCCATATATGATTACAACACCATTCTCGGTTTCAAATTTGCTCCATTTGTCGTACAACGAAAGAACCTTGTTTACATCTTTACGCCAAATTGGACCATGAGTTGAACAAATATATTTTACTTCAACACCTTTTAATTTTGTAAATGCTTTTTGTACCATATTGCTGTACTGACCAACAATATTTGAATAATAACGGCGCATATCTTCGAGGTAATACTCTTCGAATTCAATCTCATCGTCGAAAATGCCACCATCTAAAGTTCCAAAGCTTCCAAAAGCGTCACCTGAGAATAAAATTTTATCGGTTAAATCATAACTCATCATGGTTTCTGGCCAATGAACCCAAGGTGTCATTACAAATTTTAGTTTGTGATGACCCAGATTTAACTCATCACCATCTTCAACCTGATACCATTTTTCTTTGTATCCGTAATATGATTCAAGAATTTTAAATGTTTTTAAGTTGCCTACAATCTTAACATCTGGATATTTCTCAACAACTGATTTTATTGCACCTGAATGATCAGGCTCCATGTGGTTAATAATTAAATAATCGATAGAACGACCTTTTCCTATTAGTTCTTCAATTTTATCAAGATAATCATCAGCAGAATTAAAATGTAGCGTATCAACTAAAGCAATTTTTTCATCAACAATTAAATAGGAGTTATAAGAAACACCATTTGGTATTGGCCACAAGTTCTCAAAAAGTTGAGTTCTTCGGTCGTTTACCCCTAACCAATAAACTTTATCTGTTACTTTAACTGTATTGTGCATATTCACTAATTTATAAATCGATTTGATATTAATTGCAGCAAAAATAATATAAAAAAAGATTTTTGACATGAGTAATGAGATAATAGACTCATATTTTGTCTTGATACTTGATACTTTTATCTATTTTATTTCTGATGAAAGTGGAAATTTTAAATTTTCGGTAGAAACCAGAGTAGCTTTAACAGAGCCGATTAATATTTTGGCATCAACAAGAACAGGAATACGGTTTAAATCATCGGTAACCCAAACATAAAGATCTTCGCCTTTTTTAAAAATGGTACCTTCAATTAATAGTACTGAAAATTTTATTGTTTTAAATTGTCTGTTATCATGTGTAATAATGTTTTCTTTCCCTAAATAACGAATATGTAAATCGTAAAATTCATTTTCGAGAGTTATTCGAAAAGGTATTGTTTCGTTAATTTTATATTTATCAAAATCAATATTACGTGCAAAGTAAACAGAAGAGATTAAATCATGGGTTTGTGGTCTTAATTTTATTGTATCTTCTGAATAAGGTTTGTTTGAGTTTTTGGTCTTAGTATATAATAAACTGTCATTGTAATCGAACTGATAGATATCATGAACCGAATATCCATCTTCATAGGTATTGCGTTCAAAGAAATAAGGGTAAAGTGTTTCTTTATTTACATAGGATTGAAAATAATCGCGAACTTTAAAAAACCAATCATAAGATTTTAAACTCGTACCATAACAAGAGAAATGATAGGCTTCAGCATTTTTATATTTAATATCTGTTACTTTAAACTCAACAGTTCCTGCATTTAACCAAATTAAACCCCAATTATAAACTGCATTGTATTTAATTTTTTCGCCCGATTTGAATACAGGAAAATCATCCTTATTTTCTTGAGCAAATCCACAAAGTGAGTTTTGTAAAATAAAAATGAATAAAAATACAAGACGATAGTTTTTCACTTGTATAGTTTTAATTAATAATCAAATATTCCAAAGCTGGAATTATTTTGATTAAAGGGTGAATGATAAAATGGGGATAATGAATTGTATGCAGGGTTTAAACCATCTGAAAAACGGAATTGAGCCTGAAACTGGAATTTATCGGAAATTTTATACCCAACACCAAGTGAAACTGATTTATAATCATTATCGTACATTCCTGAGTTGTAATCAGTAAATACTGATTGATTCTCAAAATAAGCACCATCGCCATAAATACTCCATCTTTCAGAAATCTGGTATAAAGCTGAACCACTTATTCCATAATTTGATGTATTCGAGTTGTATGCTCCGGCCTGATATCCCGAGAAATTTTCCAATCCGTTATAATTATTCTGCATTATTACTCCGTTAATTGTAAAGCTTAATCTATCGCTTGCCATATAGTTAATACTTGGAGCAACATAGGTATTCATCATTGATAAATTATTTGAAAATGAATTGTACCCTGCTCCCACACTTACCGAATAACTTATTCTGCTTTGATTTTTAATTAAGCTCTGTTTTTTATCTTTTTTCTCTTTATTATCCTCTTTTTTCGATATCACAGAACTATCGATTGGCTGATAAAATTTAGGCATAAATGGACGAATCTGCCCAAACGACAAACTCATTACAGAAAGTATAATTCCAATAGTAAATAAACCTGTTTTCATTTTCTTATTTAATTTAATAGCAAACGAAAAACAAAAATGAATTATTATCATCAAAAATAATCAATTTTGCTCAATTCTAACCAATTTCATCAGAATCAATACGAACAACTTTTAATATCCCTTTTTCTTTGCGCAACTTCCTGAATAATATATCGAGATGTTCTGTGCTTTCAACAAAAATTTTCAAATAGCCTTCAAACATTCCATCATTTGAATCCATTGATATTGATCGCATTCTAACTCTAAAATCTTTAGAAATGATATCGGTAATTTTATTTAGCATACCCATCTCATCTAAACCTGTAATTTTAATGGTTGTTTGAAACGATTTTTTAGATACAGCATTATTCCAACGGGCATTAATTACTCTATAATTGTATTTATCTATTAACTGTCGTGCGTTCGGGCAACTTGTTCGGTGAATCTTTATTCCTTCACTTACAGTAACAAACCCAAAAATAGAATCACCAAAAATAGGGCTACAACATTTTGCAAGTTTATAATCCAGATTCTCAATTTTATCATCAATAATAAGGTAATCGCCTTCGTTAACGGTTTCCTTTTTCAAATCTGCAACCAACTCTTTCTTTTCATCTGTTGCAATTTGATCTTTAATTGGAATTGAAAGTATATCTTTTATTTCAGCTATATCAATTTTCTCAATTGCAATAAAATAATACAAATCGAGTGGTACTTTTAGTTTATAATGCTTTACCAATTGATTTATCTGGTTTTCATCAACCTGAATTTTCCAGTTTTTAAGTCTTCGTTGAAAAAGTTCTTTTCCAGCTTCTGCTTCTTTAAACTTCTCTTCACGAAGCGTTGATTTAATCTTAGTTCTAGCCTTTGAAGTTAAAACAAAATTAAGCCAGTCGGTTTTTGGTTTTTGATTTTTTGAAGTAATAATCTGCACCTGATCACCATTTTGCAAAACCTGTTTGATGGTAACATTCTTATGATTAATAAGTGCTCCAACACACTGGTTACCAATATCTGTATGAATGTCGTATGCAAAATCGAGAACTGTTGCTCCTGCAGGGAACTTTTTAAGGTCGCCATTTGGAGTAAATACAAAAATTTCTTTGTTGTACAGGTTTAGTTTTAAATCTTCAATATCCTGTGTTGTTTCAATGTCACTAGGTTCAATCAGGTCGCGTATTCTGCTCATCCACTGATCTAAACCCGATTCAAGCTTTATACCTTTATATTTCCAGTGTGCTGCAAATCCTTTTTCAGCAATTTCGTCCATGCGTTGAGAACGAATCTGAACTTCTACCCACTTTTTTTCAGGGCCAACAACAGTAGTGTGAATAGATTCATATCCATTCGATTTTGGAACAGAAATCCAATCGCGCATACGCTGTGGATTGGGCAAATAAAAATCAGTTACAATAGAAAAAACTTTCCAGCAATCTGCTTTCTCTTTTTCCGGTGGTGAATTCAGAATTATTCGAATAGCAAATAAATCAAATACTTCTTCAAACTCAATATTCTGTTTTTTAATTTTTTGCCAAATTGAGTATATTGATTTTGGTCGTCCTTTAATTTCAAAATCAATGTTTTGCTTTCGGAGCTCCTGCTCAATAGGTTCGCAGAATTTTTTTATAAACTTATTTCGTTTGGCTGTAGAATTTTTAAGCTTTTTAATTAAGTTTTTGTACGTTTCTTTTTCTGTGTACTTCATCGAGAGATTCTCAAGCTCCGATTTAATGCTATACAATCCTAACCTATGAGCTAATGGGGCATACACAGAAAAGGTTTCCAATGAAGTTTTTATTTGCACATTTTCAGGATAATAATTCAGTAGACGCATCCTTTCCAGAAGCATCGCTATTTTAATTAATATAACCCGAACATCTTTTGCAACAGTAATAAGTAATTGTCTAAAGTTTTCAGAATGCGATGATGATGTTTTAGTATCAATACTTTCAATTTTTATGAGTCCTTCACAAAGATCTCTTATGGTTTTATCGAATTGATTTTCAACTTCATCTGATGAAATATAATTCTCAATTATTGCTTCAAATAATAAATAAGCAACAACCGAACGATATCCTAAACCAATCTGATCGACAATAATTATTGATGTTTCGAGGATTTGTAAAATATATGGATCGCCCGAGGGTTGACGTTTTTCTTTATGTGCATTTCGGGCAATATCGAACGCTTTGCGCAAAATACTAAGCTCTTCGGGTTGTATTACATTTTTAGATACCTTGAGTAATTGACGATATTTATTTATAATTCGACTTCGATCTCTATCGTTAGTAATTGTATTTGTTTCTTTTGATGAAGAATCCATATTAGTTTACTATTTTAAATTCATCAACATCGAAATTTACTGGAAACTTAGTTCTGAAATTATTCAGTTCATCTAACGAAAGCTCTGCATTCAAAAATTGTTCCTTAAATGGTTCAGCTTGTGTAATTATTTGTCCATAAGGATCAATAATCATGCTATCACCAGAAAATTCATTTCCTTGCCCATCTGAACCAATACGATTTACTCCAATAACATATGCCTGATTTTCTATTGCTCTTGCAACCAATAGGCTTTTCCATGCATAACTTCTGCTTTTGGGCCAGTTTGCAATGTATATTAACAAATCATAATCATTTTTGTTTCTGCTCCATACCGGAAAACGAAGATCGTAGCAAATTAACGGACAAATGCGCCATTCATCGGAAGTAAAAATCAATTTATCATCACCTTTGGAATAATGAGCGTTTTCATTGCCCATTCGAAATAAATGGCGTTTATCATATTTCTGAATTGATCCATTGGGAAATGCTACAAGTAACCGATTATAGTTCTTACCTAATTCTTTAACTATAATGCTGCCTATAATTATTTTTCCTGATTTTTGTGATTGAATTTTAAGCCATTTAACCGACTTTTCGTTCATTGATTCCGATAAATGTTCAGGTTTCATTGAAAAACCAGTAGTAAACATTTCGGGTAAAATAACCAGTTGGGTTTCCTTAGGTAATTGCTGAATTTTTTTTTCGAAATTTAATAAATTCAACTCTTTATTTTCCCAAATTAAATCGGTTTGAATACATGAAACAAAAAGATTTTTCGACATACTAATTTGTTATTTGTAAATCAAAACAAATATAATAAATTCTGTTTCTGAATCTTTAATATTAAATTATAAAGCTTTGTCGTTAAAAGAAATTACTTTTTTTGATTTTACGACCCAAAAACTTTTTTAAGTAAATCAGTTACTCGTGCACCTGGATTCTTTCTGATCTCGAGTTCTTGCTTTGCAATCTGAATAAATAATCCATCAATAGCTTTCTGAGTTACATATTCGTTTAAATCAGGATTTATAGATTTAACAAGCGGAATCTTATTATATGTAGTAAAAACAGTTTTCCAGTATTTGGTTGCTCCAACTTTATCTAATGATACTTTTATAACAGGTTTAAATTTCTCTACTAATTGCATTCTTGTCTGATTTTCAAGGAACTTAGTAGCAGCATTATCTTCACCATGCAAAATGTTCATTACATCCTTTAAAGTAAGTTCTTTTATTGCTGTTAAAAATATATCCTTTGCACCATTTGCAGCATCTTCGGCAGCCCTGTTCATAGACTCTATTGCTTCATCAACTTTTTTGCCCTGACCAATTGCTCTAAGCTTTTCTTCTACTGATTTTGCTTCATCAGGCATTGGTATTTTAATTTGAAGATCTTTAAAATATCCGTCAGGCTTTGATAATTGTGATACTCCTTTTTCTATTCCAATGTTTAGTGCTTCTTTTAATGCTTTACCAACTTCTTCTTCGGTTAGATTTGTTGATTTTGTCTCCTTAACTATATTTTTAGCAGCTTTTTTAATACTCTTTAAATTTTGAGCAGATGAAGTCAAGTTTAAAGCAAGAAAAACAGTGAAAAATAAAATAGCTTTAGTCATAATTTTAATTTTTAATTAATTTTATTTACTATTTAAAGAAAATCAATTCTTTTTATCAATAGTTCGATAGTAATCATCCAGAATCTTTGTCATCAAAGGGTTGTAATACTTCCAATAAAACTCCATTGAATTATTCTTGCCAATACTAGAAAACATTGATGCAAATTGGTGATAACCCTCGAAATAAGCAGAACTCATATTTACATTGTTATCGGCAAAATCACCTCCAAAGTAATAAAACATATAATCATTTGTATGTTCTATAATTGCAGGAAATACAGGTTGCAAATTGTAGCTTCTAAGCAATGAGTCGCCTTTTTCGTTTACATTGAATTGGAAATTTGCAAGAATATTATTTTGTTCTGTAGAGAATGTAATATCAAACCAATTCAAATATTCAATTGATTTAGGAATTCCAAATTTTTTGGTGGTTTCAAGATTAGAGTGAATTAAAGGTTTACCACTTGTTAAATGGGTTCCTGATTCTAATATTGCTAACGTACCAAACTTATGAACCAATACAATTCCTTCGTTTTCAAAAGACCATTGATTATTGTTTTGCTCTTTATACAATCGCACAATCCATCTAGGAAAATCATTATTTTTTAGCGTATCCAGATTCGAAAAATATTTACCTGTCCAACCACTCCAGTTTAATCCGAACATATCTTCCAATTTCTCTCGAATTAATGAATTTGTAGGTGCATTATAAAAGTTAAATTCAGTGATAATTAGTTTTTCTTGTTCTTTCATTTCTTTTAAAAAAAGATAGTCGTTCTGATTTAAACCACCGTATACTTTATTTGTTACAGGCTGCTCATCGCGGGCATTTTGTATATACCATTCGTTATAATATACTCCGTAGGTATCGGTATAATAGCACATATCATATGTTGAAGCAATATCTTCAATTTCATGAATACGTATACTTTTAAAATCAAATTCGTTTGTTTTTAAATTAATTGGAAAAAAACCATAATAATCTTCATTCACATTGTACCTTTTTCCATCTTCTTTAATATAATTATTGTGATTTAATATCCAGTTGAACGATTTGTGTTCACGCCTGTCGGTTGTTGGAACAGTTTTATCGAGAATATATACTTTTAACGATTTGTATGGATTAATATACCAAGCGAACCAACTTGAAAATACAATTATTAAAAGTGATGAAATGGATATTAATGGAACAATAATTTTCTTATTCATTTTAGGTTAAAATTTATTTTTTTTCAATTTTAATGAACTTCAAAATTAACAAACATTTCTTTAAATCACCATTTAAAATACAAATCAATTCAATACTTTTAAGCAATTTGAACAAATAAATAATCAAATATCCTTGCAATAGGTTTATTGCTATTTTATAGAATGATTCCATATTACTTATTAACAATAAACTTCTTCTTTAAGTTGATGTCAAAAATTTAAAATATTTTATAACTTATCATGCGAAAAGCATTATGCATAGTAAAACATATCGATTTTAATATTAAAACCAAACTCATATGAAACCCTTCAAAGTACTTTTTTTATTTTCAACCTGGCTGATGCGACTTTCAGTCTTGTTTTTTATAATAATGCGATATTGGGAAACACTTGCTTTCTTCAATTATAAAAGCATTATGTTTTATGTAGCTGCGCTATTCATTGTTTTTGCATCATTATTATTTATTGGTGGTTTTTTAAAGAAAGAACGTTTAACACTAATTTCTTCTTTAATCCTGATATTAGTAACCGGTTATCATGCATTTTTAAACTTAGAATCAGGTATCGATCATAATTTTGCAATTTTTGTAATGATTGGAGCAATTTGCTTTTACTTTTTATCAAGCGGAAACAAAAGATAAATCAATTGTTTATGGAAAATAATTCAAATTATTCACGAAGGCATTTTCTCAAAGATTTGGCATTGGGAGGTGGAGGATTGGTTATACTTGGAACACTTGGTTTCAAGATTTTAAAATCAGCCGATGGAAAAACAATAAAAGCCATTACAGTTGATTTTAAGAAATGTGCAGGTTGTCGAACTTGCGAAACTGCCTGTTCAGCATTTAATCACCGTGAAAAAATATCCGGTGAAGAAGTGTTTGGTTTAGGAAATCCTCATTTATCAAATATTAAGGTATATCATTTTAATCCTGACGTTGATGTTCCAAGCACATGTGCCATTTGTCCTGATCCTCCATGTATTCATGCATGTGTAATTTCACCGGATTTAATTACCGGACGGAAAGCCTTATATCGCGATCCTGAAACTCA
>MENE01000177.1 GCA_001769005.1 Bacteroidetes bacterium GWA2_31_9b
TGTGTATAATCCCTTGCCTGAATGCATCTACCGCTTGGTATATAATACTTTGCAGTTGTAACTTTAAGCTGGCTATTATAACTTAGAGGAACTGTTGTTTGAACAAGACCCTTGCCATACGTTCTTTGTCCTAGGATTACTGCTCTATCTAGGTCTTGCATTGCTCCTGCTACTATTTCAGAAGCTGAAGCAGATGCTCTATTAACTAATATTACGAGAGGTATTTCTGTATCATACGGTATATCTGTTGTTTTGTATACCTGATTTAGTTTTTCTATTTTCCCTTTTGTATTTACGATATTTTGTCCTTTTTCAACAAAAATATTACAGATTTTAGGCGCTTCATTTAGTAATCCTCCAGGATTTCCACGCATATCAATTATTAAGGATGTAATCTGATGTTCCGATTGAAGATTTTTTAAAGCATCTTTTAATTCTGATGAAACCTCCGGTGTGAATTTTGTAACACAAATATAACCAATGCCAGGTTCAACGATACCATAATATGGAATACTATTAATTTTAATCTCTTCGCGAATAATTTCTTTTTCCATTTTTTCGTTTGACCAGGGTCGCTCAATTAGAAGCTTAACGGTAGTTTTAGGAACGCCTTTTAACTTCTCACTTATATTATTAATCTGTATATTTTCTGTTGGAACTCCATCAATTTCAAGGATAATATCGCCTGCTTTAAGGCCAGCTTTGTCAGCAGGAAATCCTTTGTATGGTTGGGCTACAATTGGTTTTTTATCTTTATTGCGAATTAATGCACCAATACCTCCATATTGGCTATTAACCATAAAATTAAAATCATCCATATCTTCTTCTGGAATATAAACTGTATATGGATCTAAAGACTCAAGCATTGCATTAATACTCGTTTCAACCAGTTTCTCAGGATCAGTTTCATCAACATAATAAACATTCACATCTCTAAATAGCGAAAAATAAATATCAAGACTTTTAGCTATTTTAAAATCGTCGCCTTCTTTAAAACTCCAAAATGTAATTAGAGAGATTAAAAGTATCCCTGCAAATACTACTAGTTTGTTCCTTTTATTAAATTTTTTCATTGTTAGATTTTTTTCATTAAAACAATCTCTTTACCAAACTAAACAAAATTAAAAATAAACTGATGATTATTCGAGTGATTAACATTATTTAACTAAACATCAATGATTTCTGATATAATTAACCATTTTGCTTGTTTAAATGTTCATTTAACTTAATTAGCATTTGAACAAGTTCTTTTTCAATTGTAACATAATCAAGGTTTTCGGAAGAGATATAAATTATTATAAAATTAATTTTTAATCCACTTTTTTTAAGATTCTCATAAAGCATATACTTATTCTTTCGGAAAGCTTCTCTAATTTTACGCTTTATGTTGTTTCTGTCAACAGCTCGTTTAAATCTTTTTTTTGAAACACTAACCGTAAATTTAGCAGGAAAATCAATGTCTTCAGTTTGCTGAAATGTTTTATAATTAATTTTAAATGGATAATGCAAAAAACCATTACTATCAAAGAATAGAGATTCTATTAATTTCCTGCTTTTAAGCTTTTCTTCAATATTAATTCCAAACATTCTCATTGAAAGTAAAGGTATCATTTTTTGAAAAAAAAAGGAAAGTAAAACTACTTTCCTTATAAATATTGATTAAAGACAAGCTATTTATTAGTTTTATTATGTTCCAAAATAAATTGTTCAATAGCCATTGTCATTGAAGGTGCTTCTTTTGAAGGAGCTTTAATATCTGCTTTTAGTCCAGCATCCTTAACTGCTTTGGCTGTTTTAGGACCAAAGGCTGCTATTTTAGTATTGTTTTGTTTGAAATCCGGAAAGTTCTCAAACAACGATTTTATTCCTGATGGACTGTAAAATACAAGCATGTCGTAATTTACATTTGCTAAATCAGATAAATTAGCACTAACAGTATTATACATTATTGCTTTTGTATACTTTATCTTACTCTGTTCCAGCTTCTTAGGTATTTCTTCTTTGTGTGTATCTGAAACAGGTACTAAAAATTTTTCATCTTTATGCTTTTTTAGTAGTTCCATAATATCAAGAAACTTACCATCGCCATAAAATATTTTCCTTTTTCTGAATACAATATACTTCTGTAGATAAAATGCGGTAGCTTCAGAAATACAGAAATATTTCATAGATTCTGGAATAGTAATTCGAAGTTCTTCACATATTCTAAAATAATGATCAATTGCAGTTCTGCTAGTAAAAATTACAGCAGTATGCGTTAGAATGTCAATTTTAGATTTTCTGAATTCTTTTGCCGGTAAACCTTCAACTTGTATGAATTGTCTAAAATCAATCTTTAGATGCATTTTTTCAGCTAATTCCAAATATGGAGATTTGTCGTTTTGTGGTTTTGGTTGAGATACTAAAATCGTCTTAATCTTCATGTACAATTTTTTTTGAATTAAATTTTCAAATCATCTATTCATCCCACTAATTAAGAGATAGTAATAGTTTGTAAATGATAAGTAATGGTGCAAATTCGAAAGCACAAAGATACAAAATCATATAAAAAACAGAAACATTCTTTCGATTTATTAATTGAAATGATCTTTGAATAAGTAAAATATACAACACACCTACGCCTGCTAATCCTATATATATTATAAATGCCAAATATTCATACGAAAGAAATTGCAATGTAATAACAATCGGAAAAAGAAATAATCCTGTGTTTTTTGTATAAATATTGACATTGTGAAAATATTCTTTAAAAATTTTCTCCTTTAAGAAAACAAAGCCTACAAACCAAGATGTTAATCCCCTAAAAATATAGAGTAAGATTAATCCTGAAAACACGATTAAATAGACATAATAATGCTTTATTTTCCCAAACTCAATATTAAAAAATTGTGCTAACTGAATTACAAAAATTGAGATGTTGCTTAAAAAAAGGAGGTTAACTAAAAGAGATGCTTTTTCCATTAACGTGTTTTTTTCACGAAACATGGTTGTCGATTCCTGAAAGCTAATCGAAGATTTGATTAGTGATTGTAAGTATTTATTAAAATATAATCTAACAAAACCCAATATGATAAAAGAAAGAAGTAAAACACCTAATATCCAATCAAAGTTTAGTTTATTTCCTTTTAATCGTGGTTCAATTTCTATTCTTTTCTCTGTAATAATTATCTTTTCATCGGGTTTGTTACTTTTATACGTTTGATTTTCAATAATTACAATTTCAGTTTTTTCATTTACTGTTTCTTTGCTTACAGGTAAATTATATAAAAAATTACAATAAAACTGATCTTTTTCGAAACGTTCTTTTATTGGAGGATTATAAAGATTAAGATTTTCAAAAAGCAACTTTGTTGTATCGTTTTCTTGAATTTGCTTCTTTGCCTTATATAAAGCCCAGTCTTTCTTTATTTGAAGCTCTCTCTGTTCCGATAATTTAAAAATAGAGTCAATTGTTTTTTGATTGTATGACTGAGCCTGTGGTGTATTAATAGTGTCAGAAGATTGGAAAGCAGAAGGTGTTATATCTTTAGTATTACTTATTTCATTCGTTTTAATAGTATCTGTTAAAATCCAGCTATTATTTATCTCTGGAAATAGCATGTAAGAATTATTTAAACCAGACATTTTTATATTATTTGCAAATTAGCTGCAAAGATAATGGTTTTAATATTACTTCGTATTTCGGTTGAGCATAATTTAAAAAGTAATAATAAAAATAATATTTTAACTAAATTATTTGACTCTGAATCTAATATACTAGTAATATTATATACAGAAAATACTACAGATAAGTCTCGTTTACTTTAAAGATATATTATTTACCACCAAATTTCTCTTTATGTGACTCTTAAAACACTTTACCTAAAGTTATTGTTTATATATTTAATAAATAATAATATTTTGTTTTATTAAATAAATTTTGAGTTGTTGAAATATTCTATTAATAATTTTGATTTTATCCTACCTATTTCACTTGATAACTCATCTTGAGATAATGATCTGATTTTTTTAATCGTTTTATATTTGGTTAGTATTTGCTCAATGGTTTTTTCTCCTATTCCAGGAATATCTTCTAATTCACTTTTAATAAAATTCCCTGATCGTTTATTTCTGTGGAACTTTATCCCGAATCGATGTGCTTCATTCCTTATTTGTTGAATTACTTTAAGCGATTCTGAATTTTTATCAAGATAAAGAGGAACAGGATCATTAGGAAAAAATATTTCTTCTAATCTTTTCGCAATGCCAATGATTGAAACACTTTCTTTTAATTCTAGTTTTACGAGGCTTTTTAATGCCGCATTCAGTTGCCCCTTTCCTCCATCAATAACAATTAATTGAGGAAGACTTTTCCCTTCATCAATCAACCGTTTATATCTTCTAAAAACAACTTCTTCCATTGATGCAAAATCATTTGGTCCATCAACTGTTTTAATATTATAATGACGATAATCTTTTATACTGGGTTTTGCATTTTTAAAAACAACACACGCAGCAACGGGATTTGAACCCTGAATATTTGAATTGTCGAAACACTCAATATGCTCCGGAATCGATTTCAGATTCAGGTCTTTTTTAATGATTTCTAAAATTCGTTTACTTGAGTGTTTTTCTTTCTTTTTTTCTGATTTTTTTTGTTTTTCAAGTCTATAATATTTCAGGTTTCTCTCAGACAAATCTAGAAGTGCTTTTTTATCTCCTTTTTGAGGAACTGTAAACTTTATATGATTTAGTTCCAGATCAATTTGAAAAGGAACTATTATTTCTTTTGATTCACTTGATAATCGATTTCGAATTTCAATTATTGCCATTATAAGCATATCCGAAACACTTTCGTCAAGTTTTTTCTTTATTTCCAAAGTGTGAGCCTGAACAATTATTCCATCCATCACTTTCAAAAAGTTAACATATGCAGAATTCTTATCGTCCAAAATAGAAAAAACATCAACATTTGTAAGGCTTGGATTAACTATAGTAGATTTGCTTTTATACTTTTCAAGTACTTCTATTTTGTTTTTGATTAACTGGGCTTCTTCGAATTTAAATTTTAATGATTGCTCTTGCATTAACTCATTTAAATAAATAATTAACTTATGAATATCTCCTTTGAGAATCTGTTTTATTTGATCTATTGAGTGTAGATAATTTTCGGATGATTGTAAACCAATACATGGCGCTTTGCAATTACCAATGTGATATTCAAGACAAGATTTAAATTTGTTTTGTTTGATATTCTTCTCCGATAAATTTAAATTACAATTTCGTAATGGATAAAGTTGTTTTACCAAATCAAGTAAAACTTTAACCATATAAACAGATGTATAAGGACCAAAATATTTCGATCCATCATTAATTACAGTTCTTGTATAAAATACACGAGGAAAGGTTTCGTTTTTGATACAAATCCAGGGGAATGTTTTATCGTCTTTAAGAAGAATATTATATCGAGGCTGGTGTTTTTTTATGAAATTGTTTTCGAGAAGAAAAGCATCTGATTCAGACTCAACAACGATATACTCAATGCGATCAATTTTACTGACCAATACTTTGAGTTTATTGTTTTCGTATCGGTCTTTAGAAAAATATGAAGAAACTCTTTTTTTAAGGTTTTTTGCTTTGCCAACGTATATTATTTCATTTAATTGATTGAAAAATTGATATACACCGGGACTATCGGGAAGAACGGAAATAATTGAAGCGAATTTATCTTTTTGGCTGTCTTTCATTTTAAGTAAAAAGAGTTGTAAACTCAAATTTTGAAACATCAAAAAGTCCTTTATCTCCTATTTTCAGTTCAGGAATAACCAATAAGGTCATAAAAGCCATCGTCATAAAAGGAGCTGTTAATGTTGAACCCAATTCTTTTGCCAAAGCATTCACTTTTTCGTAATTTTTTGCAATCTCATTTGCTTCTTCTGTTGACATTAATCCTGCAACTTCTAATTTTAAATGCACTTTTTGTTTTCCATTACAAGCAACAATTCCTCCTTTATTATCAATAATTGTATTTATTGCTTCAACAATATCAAAATCATTGGTGCCTATTGCAATTATATTGTGACTATCGTGTGCAATACTTCCTGCAATAGCTCCTGATTTTAAATTAAAATTTTTAATTAATCCTACAACGGGTTGTGATTTTTTATACCTATTTACAATAACAATTTTTAAAATATCTCTTTCTAAATCAACCACAACTTCTCCATTTGCAATTTTAGGTTCTGTAACCAGTTTTTGAGTTAACAAATCTCCATCTTTTGCTACAATAACATTTACTTTTCCTTTTGATTCAGAAACCAGAATATCTTTTTGAGATATTTTTTCACAGTTAAAATTATTAATTGGTTTTTCTTCTATTTTATTTATCAAAACCTGACCATTATCAAAAACAAGATTCCCATTAATATAGGTTTTAACAACATCAAAATCTTTTAAATCTTTAACCAGAATAAAATCTGCAAAATCTCCTTTTTGTAACAAACCAACATTTAACTTGTAATGTTCGATTGGATTTTTTATAGCAGCATTTAATACATCATAAATATCTGCGTCTTTATAAATTGCACGACTAACAATTTTATTAATATGTCCTTTTATAAGATCGTTTGGATGACAATCGTCGGTACAAAACATTATATTACCAGGATGACTTTTTACAAGAGGAAATAAATTTTCAAAATCTTTTGCTGCACTTCCTTCACGAATTTGTATTTTAATACCGAGATTTATTTTTTCAATCGCTTCGTCATATGTAGAACATTCGTGATCAGTTGAAATTTTTGCTGCTGCATATTTTTTTAAATCTTCACCTTTTAAACCTGGAGCATGACCATCAATCGGTTTATGTGCTTTTATCGCTGATGCGATTTTTAAATGTACTTCGGAATCATTAAATATGACACCAGGAAAATTCATCATTTCGGCTAAATAATGAATATCGGGATTATTAATTAACTTTTCTGTATCAGTTGAATTAATTGAAGCCCCAGATGTTTCAAAGCTAGTGGCAGGAACACAAGAAGGAGCTCCGAAAAAGAATTTAAATGGAACCTTCTTGCTGTTTTGAATCATAAATTCAACACCTGGAATACCCAAAACGTTTGCTATCTCGTGGGGATCAGAAACAGTAGCAATCGTACCATGCTGAACTGCAGCTCTTGCAAAGGAAGAGGGAATCATCATTGAACTTTCAATATGCACATGAGAGTCGATAAAGCCAGGAAGAATAAACATTCCTTGTTCCTGCTCTATTTCAATAATTTCTTCTATTTTACCATTCTTGATATGTACCTGCGCATTAAACATTTTGCGGTTAACAATATCAACCAATTTCCCTGTAACAAAAAATTCATTTTTCATACCAAAATTATTTTTTGTCGTTCCACGTGGAACGACAAATTAAAAAATATTGCT
Source organism: Bacteroidetes bacterium GWA2_31_9b (assembly GCA_001769005.1). Lineage (GTDB taxonomy): Bacteria > Bacteroidota > Bacteroidia > Bacteroidales > UBA12077 > UBA12077. Next base: position 7,414 of record MENE01000177.1, read on the forward strand.
CCACGTGGAACATTAACGACCCATATATACCAAAAGTACACTAACATCAGAAGGTGATACTCCGCTTATTCGTGCAGCTTGACCAATATTTTTAGGTTTTATTCTTTTTAATTTTTGTCTTGCTTCTGTTGAAAGTGATGCTATATTATCGTAATTAAAATCATCGGCTATTTTTATATACTCTAATCTGGTTAGTTTTTCGGCTATTTGTTGTTCTCGTTCTATATAACCTGAATATTTAAGCAATACTTCTGCAGCTTCAACTATTTCTTCTTTTTTATCACCGAGTTTTTGCAATTCATTATTTAATTCGGGAACATATTCGGCTAATTGCAAAATTGTTACTTCAGGACGTAAAACAATATCAAACAACTTTCTTTTTTGTTTGATTTCTGAAGTATTTAATTTATTTAAAAATTCATTAATAATCTCAGGAGTAACACTGGTTGATTTAATAATTTTAATGATATGATCTCTTTGATTTATTTTATATAAGAAATTATTAAAACGATCTTCATTTGCAAATCCAATTTTGTACGATAATTCCGTTAGTCGAATATCTGCATTATCCTGACGCAATAAAATTCTATATTCTGCTCTTGATGTAAACATTCGATAAGGTTCATCTACACCTTTTGTTACTAAATCATCAATAAGAACTCCGATATATGCTTGGTCGCGGTTTAAAACAAATTCTTTTTTATTATTCGATTTTAAGTGTGCATTTATTCCTGCCATTAATCCTTGTGCGGCAGCTTCCTCATACCCTGTTGTTCCATTAATTTGTCCGGCAAAATAGAGGTTTTGGATTTTTTTTGTTTCTAAAGTATGGTAAAGTTGTGTAGGTGGATAGTAATCGTATTCAATAGCATATCCTGGTCTGTATATTTTTACATTTTCTAATCCTTGTATCTTTTTTAATGCTCTATATTGAATATCCCATGGAAGTGATGATGAAAATCCATTTATATAATATTCGTTAGTACTTTGTCCTTCAGGTTCTAAAAATAATTGATGTTTTTCTTTATCAGCGAATGTGACTATTTTATCTTCTATACTAGGGCAATATCTTGGTCCAATACCTTCAATCGTTCCGTTATAAAGAGGCGAATCGTCGAATCCGGTTTCAAGAATTTCATGAACTTCTGGTCCTGTATAAGTAATCCAACAACTTTTATTGTTTCTTGGTTTTTCTTTATGTGTTAAGAAAGAAAATTGGCCGCCATCTTCGTCTCCCTTTTGCTCTAATAATTTTGAAAAATCAATTGTTCTTCCATCTATTCGGGCAGGTGTTCCTGTTTTCATTCTTCCTGCTTCAAATCCGTATTTAATAAGTTGTTCTGTTAAACCAAAAGAAGGTGATTCGCCAGATCGTCCGCCTTCCACTTTTGAACGACCAACATGCATTAACCCATTTAAAAATGTACCATTAGTTAAAACTACAGCTTTTGATTTAAATCGAATTCCTAAATGTGTTTTTACTCCACAAACCTGATTGTTTTCGATGATTAATTCATTCACCATATCTTGCCATAGATCAAGATTAATAATATTTTCAAGTATGTTTCTCCATTCTATTGAAAACATTGTTCTGTCACATTGCGCTCGCGGACTCCACATAGCCGGTCCTTTTGATCGATTAAGCATTCTGAACTGAATCATGCTTTTATCAGTAACAATTGCCGAATATCCACCAAGTGCATCAATTTCTCTAACAATTTGCCCTTTTGCAATACCTCCCATTGCTGGATTACATGACATTTGAGCAAATTTTGTCATATCCATAGTTATAAGGAGAGTTTTGGAACCCATGTTTGCTGATGATGCTGCTGCTTCACATCCTGCATGCCCACCTCCTACCACAATAACATCATACTCTGGTAACATCTTATTCTTTATTTTAAGTTTTGAAAATTATAAAAGATTTTTAACTCTATCTAAATATTCATTTTCTTTTTCTCTCATTATCTTTTTTTCTTCATTTGAATGATCGTTATATCCAATTAAATGAAGAACGCCATGAATAATTACTCTTAGAATTTCATCCTCAAAGGAAACAAAAAATCTTTTAGAATTGTTTAAAACAGTTTCTTTACTTATAAATATTTCACCAATTATTGTTTCGTTTTCACAATAATTAAATGTTACTATATCTGTAAAGTAGTTATGGGAAAGAAATTGATTGTTAATATTAAGGAGATAATCGTCTGAGGTAAAAATGATGTTGATAGTTCCTGGAATCTTGTTTTCGCTATTAATTGTTTCTCTAATCCAGTTTCGAATTTTAGTTTTATTTTTTAATTTGTAATCAATATCTTCTGAAAAGAAATTGATATCCATTTTATTCTATTTTGAAGTTTAATTCAACTTTATTTCCTCTATTGTGAAAAATAACGTCATCTGCAAGATGTTTCATTAAATACACTCCTCTTCCATGAATATTTTCAATATTTTCGGGGATTGTTGGATCAGGTACATTATTATAATTAAATCCCGGACCTTCATCTTCAATAAAAATTTTAATAATATTGTTTTCTATAATAACACTAATTATAACTTTTTTGGTTTCATCTTCTTTATTACCATGAACTATAGAATTATTTACACCTTCTACAGTAGCAATAAGCATTTTACCATATATTTCAGAATTTATTTTAGCTTCTTCAGAAACTTCATCAATCAATTTTTCTACCAAATTGATGTTTTCTATTTTAGATTCAATTAAAATGTTTTTTTTCATTTCCAAATCTCTTGTTAACACTTCTTTTGCTTCTTATTAAACAATTATCATTTTTTATACCTTATTTATAAAAAATAGTTGCATTTTATTAAATATTATTTTCAAAAATAGTTATTTTATTTGACTTGTTATTTTTTTATAAGCCAAATTTTTGGATTTAACACTTTTGTTTCTTCATATATTCGTAAATGTAATAATGAACTTTTCTCATCATTTTTTAAATAATATATATCACCTATATATTGTCCTTTTTTAACAATATCACCAGTTTTAACCCGAATATTTACCAAGTTAGAATATAATGACAGATAGTGACCATGCCTTATAATTACAGCCATATTTGATCCAGGAACAGCAAAAACTTTTTTAACCTGTCCTTCAAATATTGATTTTACTTTTTCGTCTTTTGTAGAATTAATATCTATTCCTTCGTTATTAAGAATAATTCCTTTTAAAACAGGATGAGGTTGTTCTCCAAATTCTCGAATAATAACTCCTTTATCTACTGGCCAATCGATCTTGCCTCTTGCGTTTTTAAAACTTGTAGTAATTGCATCAACAGTAACATTTTTTTTATTTTTATTTTCCTCAGCTTCTTTCGTAATTAAATCGATGATTTCTTTTTCGAGCTTTTTCATTACTTTCTCGTTTTCATCGATTTTTTTTCGTAATTCTTTTTCTCTTTTCTTTAACTTTATTAATTCATTATTTTCTTTTTCTCTTTCAAGTTTTAATAAATATTTTTCGTTTTCCTTTTGTGATAACAACTTGATTTTTTCAGCTTTTTGTTGTTTTAATTCTATAATTTCTTCTTCTAGTAGCTTTTTTGTAGACAAAATAAGTTGTGCTTGTTCTTTTCTATATTCGGAATATTGCTGAAAATATTTAATTCTACGGTATGCTTGATTAAAATCTGTTGATGATAAAATGAACATTAGCTTATCGTAGTTATTTCTGTTTTTATAAGCAAAGTATATCATTTTTGCGTATTCATCTTTTAACCTTAAAATTTCATTTTCGAGTTTATTTATTTTTTCGGTTTTAATTTCTATTTCATTTTCAATTAATGCAATTTCATTGGAAATATCATTTACAAGTTGTTCTCTTAGTAAAATTCTTTTTTTAATAATTAATATTTTATTAATTCCCGCCGACTTATATTGTTCCGTTTCTTCGAGTAATTTATTTGTAAGTTTAATATCGTCCTCGGTTTTTAGCTTTTTTTGCTCAAGCTCTTGTCTCGATTGACCGTATAATGATATTGCTATCAACTGTATAATAAAAAATAAAACTAATTTATTAATCGTTTTTTTATTCAACATAACCGACAATAGTATTTTGCTGATAATTTTTAGGTATTGAGAGATTTAATTTAGAGTATTTTTCAAGTGTTATATTTTTATATTGTATTGCTATTTGTAAATTCTTTTTCCCTTTTTCAAATTCTATTTCAATAATTTCCGGAAATTGATGTGAATTAATTTCAATTGCACCAATATAATCAATTAAAACTTTCTGGTTTTGTTCAATATTAATAAAATCAACTTGTTTAAAAGTAAAATTATCTGAACTTATATTAAACTTAATATTGTTTTTGTTATTATTGAAAACACTTATTTCAAATCCATTATTTTTTGAAAAGAGAGTATCACTCATATATTTTGTATCAACTTCGTTTGAAAAGAATCCAGAAAAATTAGCAATTAATACACTTTGAAGTTGAATAAAATCTAGTGGGATATCATATTTATTACTTATATCATTGTAATTACCAACAATATAATTTTTATTCATTCTATCTATTACTTTTATACTATCATTATTTAAAAGAGCTCTTGTAATTTCAATTCCCATAAAATTTGCCAAAGAAATTAATATTGAAGAGTCTTTTGATAAAATAATATTCCCCTTTAAATTTATGATTGTTGAATTATCATCAATTGTTATTTTTATACCTTTAATTGTTATTTGTTCCCATTGTTGATTTTTACTAAAGATTTCAGCTTTTAAATTCTTATAGCTTATACTCTTTTGATTTGAATTTGTAATCAATTTTTGTTGTTTACAAGAAAACAATGCATGTAAAAGTAAAAAGAGAACTAAATATTTTCTTTTAAAAATCATTCGTTAATTCTCATATTAATTATTTTTTGCTCAAGATTAATACTATTATTCCCAAGATTTTTAGCCAATTTCCACATTTCTACGGCAGAATCAGTATTATTTGTTTTATACAAAATATCACCAAAATGTTCAACAATTACTTTGTTCTGTAATCCACCAAATTCTATTGCTTTTTTAATATAGATAAGAGCATCGTCATATCGACTTAGTTTATATAAAATCCATGCGTATGTGTCTAAGTAAGTTGAATTTGTGGGTTCTGAAAGCACTGTTTTTTTACTTATTGTTTCAGCATATTCTAAATTTTCATTCCTTAACGATAAATAATAACTGTAATTATTTATCACATAATAATTGTCAG
>MENE01000178.1:0-12343 GCA_001769005.1 Bacteroidetes bacterium GWA2_31_9b
GCTTTACCAACAGTAATTTTTGGAGCAAAGCTAATATCAACACTATATTCGTTACCTAACATGCGTAAAATCCATTTAGCGATAACCAGTTGGTCTACTGCATCCATAGGATCTACAGGTAAAAACTCGATTTCTTGTTGTTCGTACGCTAAATTGCCACTTACAAAATTTCCAACTTCAGAATGTCCATATTTAATTTGACCTCCACACTGTGCAATAAAACTCATGGCATCTTTTCTAAGATGTCCGTATTTAGTAAATGGTGGTGATTCATGATATCCTTTTTGGTCGATAGCAGGATACATTTCATCTTTTTCATAAATAATGTAATATTCCAACTCACCCATACATTTAAAATCATACCCAGTCGTTTTACGGAACTCTGTTATTGCTTTTTTTAATAGGTATTCAGGAGCGCTTTCAAGTGGCAGACCATCGCGGGTATAAAAACTACATAAAATATCTAAAGTAGGATATTCTGAAAATGGATTTACAAAAGCAGTTTTAAACCTTGGAATAACATATAAATCACTAGAACAAGCCCCAACATATGAAAACAGACTAGAACCATCAACACGTTCGCCTGTTGAAAGTAAATCTTCTAAATGTTGTTTGCTATTAATAACAAAATTGAGCGATTTTAATTTCCCATCTTCACCTACATATCGGAAATTAATCATTTCAATTTCGTTTTCTTCAATAAAATAAATAATATCCTGACGAGTGAATTCTGATGCAGGTTTTTTTAAAAATTGAACCAATGGGTTCGGATTAAGTCTGATTTCTAATTCTTTCATAGTTTGATATTATTATGAATTTAATGCCACTAAACTAAGCATAAATCTATACTTTTCAATACTTTGGATAAATATATTGGTATGTTTTACAATACAATTAATGAAGACCGATTTATTAACTCTTTTTTAAGCTTCTGATTCTTTCTTCGAGCATAATTATTTTCGCATCAGCATCAGCTTTCTTTTGCTTTTCAACTAAAACTACATTCTCAGGTGCATTTTGAACAAAACGATCGTTACTTAATTTTTTCATTACCGATTCCAGAAATCCTTTGTAATAATCAAGTTCTTCTTTCATTTTGATTAATTCTTCTTCAACATCAATCAAATCGCCTAATTCAATATAAAACTCGGCAGATTGAATAAGAAATGTAACAGCACCATCAATTTTTATATCGGTTGATTTTATTTCTGAGAGATTTGCCATCTTTTTAACACAAGCATCAAAATCATTGTTGTATTCTCCTTTAATAGCAAGTGTAAGTACATCCTTTTGTGCAATTGAATTTTCGTTTCTTACATTTCTGATTGCAGTAATCGTTTCTTTTACATTTTCGAAACGTTCAATAATATCTTCGCTAAATTGACCAGCCTCAGGAATTCGTTCAATCATTATACTTTCACCATCTTTTCTTTCATTTATTAAATGCCATATTTCCTCTGTAATAAAAGGCATAAATGGATGAAGTAGTTTCAATAATGTTTCAAAAACTGATAATGTTTGATTATATGTCTTTTTATCTATAGGTTGCTGATAAGCAGGTTTAATTAATTCCAAGTACCACGATGAAAACTAATCCCAAAACAACTTATAAACAGCCATAAGTGCTTCAGACAATCTAAACTTATCGTATAAATCGTTTATGTTTTCAATTTCACTATTTAGCTTATTCTGAAACCACTCGATTGTTTTCTGAGCATACTCAGGTTGCTGAATATTTTCATCAACATTCCAACTTTCAACTAATCTAAATGCATTCCAGATTTTATTTCCAAAATTACGACCTTGCTCAGTTAAACTTTCATCGAACAGCAAATCGCCACCAGCTGGTGAACAAAGCAACATACCTACACGAACACCATCGGCTCCGTATATTTTCATAAGCTCAATTGGGTCGGGAGAATTTCCCAGTGATTTCGACATTTTACGTCGTAAATGATCGCGAACAATACCGGTTAAATAAACATTTTTAAATGGTTGATCATCTCTATATTCGTAACCGGCCATTATCATTCGTGCTACCCAGAAAAATAAAATCTCAGGTGCAGTAACAAGGTCGTTTGTTGGGTAATAATAATTAATATCTTTATTATCGGGATTTCTTATTCCATCAAAAACAGCAATAGGCCACAACCATGATGAAAACCAAGTATCAAGAACATCTTCATCTTGTTTTAAATCATTTATTGTAAGATTTTTATTGCCTGTTTTTTCAATTGCAATCTCTAATGCTTTTTCTATTGTTTCGGCAACAACATAACCACCTTCAGGAAGGTAATATGCTGGAATACGATGCCCCCACCATAATTGACGCGATACACACCAATCTTTGATGTTTTCCATCCAATGTTTGTATACATTTTTAAATTTGGGTGGATGAAATTGAATAGTATCGTCCATAACATGTTTGAGTGCTGGTTTTGCCATGTTATCCATTTTACAAAACCATTGCATCGACAATTTGGGTTCAATAACAGCGTTAGTTCTTTCTGAATATCCTACATTATTGATGTAATCTTCAAGTTTAACTATATGTCCTGCATTTTTTAAGTCTGTTACAATTTTTTCTCTAACATCAAAGCGATCTTCGCCAATATACAATTGTGCATTTTCGTTTAACGTACCATTGTCGTTAAAAATATCTATTGTTTCCAGATTATGCTTATCTCCTAATTCATAATCATTAATATCGTGAGCAGGAGTAATTTTAAGCGCCCCTGTACCAAATTCACGATCAACATAATCATCAAGAATAATTGGAATCGACCTATTAATTAGAGGAACAAGTACTTTTTTCCCATGTAAATGTTTGAAACGTTCGTCTTTAGGGTGAACACAAACAGCAGTATCGCCAAGAATAGTCTCAGGACGTGTAGTTGCAATAGTTACAAAACCATCGTTTCCTTCAACTTTGTAACGAATATAATATAATTTTGATTGAACTTCTTTGTAGATAACTTCTTCGTCGGAAACTGCAGTTTTTGCCTGAGGATCCCAGTTTACCATACGAACTCCACGATAAACAAGGCCTTTATTATACAAATCAACAAAAACCTTGATTACACTTTCCGACAAATCCTGATCCATTGTAAATTTTGTTCTCGACCAGTCACATGAAGCACCAAGTTTTTTTAACTGTTCAAGAATAATTCCACCATGTTTCTCTTTCCATTCCCATGCATGATTAAGAAATTCTTCGCGTGACAATAAATTTTTATCAATTCCCTGTTCTTTAAGTTTTGCAACAACTTTAGCTTCTGTAGCAATAGATGCATGATCTGTTCCAGGTACCCAACATGCATTTTTACCTTGCATACGGGCTCTTCGAACAAGAATATCTTGTATCGTATTATTTAACATGTGCCCCATATGTAAAACACCGGTTACATTCGGAGGAGGAATTACAACTGAATAAGGCTCTCGGCTATCTGGTTCCGAACGAAAAAAGCCTTTATCCATCCAGTATTTATACCATTTGTCTTCGGTAAGTGTTGGATCGTATTTTGCAGGGATTTCCATTTTCATGAATAAAATTCTAATACATATATTTAAAAAAGAGTGTAAAAATATAAATTAATTACCAAAAAATTCTGATTATTTAAAATATCATGACCTATTTCATAATAAATATTTAATAACATCATTAAATTTGTCAATTAAAACTACTTTTGCATCAATAACATAAATTTTTACTATTATGAAAAATATACTTTTTAGCATTGCAATCCTTGTAAGTATTTCATTTTCTGCATTTAGCCAGGAAGAAATTAATACCAATAAGGACAATAAAGATTTACCTGAGATCTTTTTCGAAAAAACAACTCATGATTACGGAACCGTAAAATACGATGGTGATGGAACTTGCGAATTTACATTCAAAAACACAGGAAAAGAACCATTAATACTTACCCAGGTAAAAGCATCGTGCGGCTGTACAACTCCAACTTGGCCTAAAGAACCAATTAAAACTGGCGAAAAAGGAACAATCGTTGTAAAATACAATACAAAAATAAGTGGAGCTTTTACAAAAAGCATTCGTGTATATTCAAATGCAAAAACTGCTTTAGTAACACTTAATATTAAAGGTTCAGTAGAAAGTTCTCCAGCTGAAGCTGCAAGAAAAGTTGAATAAAAATTTAAAAAATATAGATTATAAAGTATGCCTCAAATATCAGACAAAGGGAAATTGATGCCTGCATCGCCCATTCGTAAATTAGTGCCTTATTCAGAAGATGCAAAAAAAAGAGGAATTAAAGTTTACCATTTAAATATTGGCCAACCCGATATTCCAACTCCTGAAATTGCTTTAAATGCAATAAAAAATATTTCTGAAAAGGTTATTGAATATAGTCATTCGGCAGGGAATGAATCGTACCGAAAAGGATTAGCAAAGTATTATCAAACTGTTGGCATTACTGTTGATCATACTGAAATGATAATTACAAACGGTGGATCAGAAGCAATCACTTTTGCATTTTTATCTACATTAAATCCTGGCGACGAAGTAATTATTCCTGAACCATTTTACGCAAATTACATTGGATTTGCTGTTTCTGCTGGAATTATTGTTAAACCAATCACTTCATCTATTGAGAATGATTTTGCTTTGCCAGCAATTGAAGAATTTGAAAAAATTATTACACCAAAAACTAAAGGTATTGTAATTTGCAATCCAAACAATCCTACAGGTTACTTATATTCTGAAAAAGAATTACAACAACTTAAAGCTTTAATCCAAAAATACGATTTGTACTTATTTTCAGACGAAGTATATCGTGAATTCTGTTACGATGGAGTTACACACTTCTCTGCAATGAATCTGAAAGGAATCGAAAACAATGTTATTTTGTTAGATTCTGTTTCAAAACGTTACAGCATGTGCGGTGTTCGAATTGGTGCTTTAATTACAAAAAACAAAGAGGTTATCAATACTGCCATGAAATTTGCTCAGGCACGTTTATGTCCACCATCATTTGGACAATTGGCTAGTGAAGCAGCTTTGAATACTCCTAAAGAATATTTTACAGAAGTATATAATGAGTATATCGATAGAAGAAACTTTATGGTTAATGCATTAAATAAAATTGAAGGCGTTTATTGTCCAAAACCTAAAGGTGCTTTTTATACAGTTGTAAAATTACCAATCGACGATTCCGACAAGTTTGCACAATGGATATTAACTGATTTTGAATATAAAAAACAAACCGTAATGGTAGCCCCTGCAACCGGATTTTATTCAACTCCAGGATTAGGCAAAAACGAAGTTCGTATTGCTTATGTTCTTAAAAAAGAAGATCTGGCAATTGCTATGGAAGTTCTTGAACAAGCATTAAAAGTTTATCCGGGAAGAACTTTATAAAATATCATTAATAATATATAGAAAAAAGCAGCGGATAGTATTATCTGCTGCTTTTTTTATAAGTACATGTAATAAAGATTATTTAAAATCATCATAAATCAAATACTTCTTTCTAATATTTTTGAATTTCTCCAGTTCAGGATTCCAGCTATCATGAATTTCCTGAGCTGTTTTCTTTTGAATGATTTGCTCCTTGAATTGTTTTGTTCCGGAAATATTATAAAAATAAGAATTAAAGAAACTTTTGGAATTTTTAAAACTAGAATATCCTAAAACTATCCAGTCCAGATTTATTGATTTAGATTTTATCACTTTATCAATAGGATAATTTCGTAAATCAATACCAAAACATTTTTGATTTTCGTGTGGAGGAAATTTACTTGCACCATCAATGCTTCTTGGAGTATAACTAAAATCTGAATTTTTAAAATCGGGACTACCAAAAACCTGAAAAGGAAAATCTGTACCACGACCCACATTTAAAACAGTACCTTCGAAAAATCCTAATGAGGGATAAAGATATACAGCTTGCATATTCTGCAAATTTGGCGATGGAGGCACAGGTAATTTGTATAAAGAATCGTGAGTATAATTTTCACAAGATATATATTTAAGCTTACATTGGATATTGTTTTTTAACCACCCTTCGCCGTTTATCATTTGAGCATACTCTGCAATTGTCATTCCGTGAACAATAGGAACTGGATGCATGCCTACAAACGATCGGTAGTTTGTATCCAAAACAGGGCCATCAACATAAAATCCATTCGGATTAGGCCTGTCGAGAATCAACAGCTCAACATTATTTTCAGCACATGCTTCCATAACATAATGCATAGTTGATATATATGTATAAAACCTAACACCAACGTCTTGCAAATCAAAAATTACAATATCAATTCCTTGTAAACTTTCTTTTGTAGGTTTTTTGTTACTCCCATACAATGATATTACTGGCAATCCAGTCTTTTCATCAATAAAGCTATGAATTGGTTCTCCTGCATCGCCATTGCCTCTAAATCCATGTTCCGGACTAAAAACCTGCTTTACCTGAACGTTTAAAGATAGCAATGTATCTAAAAGATGAGTTTTGTTTATAACAGAAGTGTGATTCGCTACAAGGGCAATATTTTTTCCTTTTAATTGATATATATATTTTTCAGTTTGCTCTGCTCCTGTTTTTATAGTTCCGGGAATAGTTTTTGATGTATTTGCACAACTACTACTTAGAAAAAATAAAGTTATAACTAATTGAATTAAGTATCTCATAGTGAAACAGCGAATTAAAGTCACTAAATTACTAAATTTATTAAGAATCAAATAATTCTTGTTAATAATAAAACTGATAACAATAGATGTAGCTGCATTTTACTAAAAGTATTTTACTAAATTTGTACAACTCAATAAATTAAAAACATTGAATACAGAGCTCTTTATTGCACGTCGAATATTTTTCGACAAAACTATTAAAAAAGGAATTTCGCACCCAATTGTTACAATCGCAATTATAGGCATTGCCCTTGGTTTAGCAGTAATGATTTTATCTGTTGCAATTGTTACCGGATTCAAATCTGAAATTAGCAATAAGGTTATTGGTTTCGGATCGCACATTCAAATTATAAATTATGATACCAATGTTTCATACGAAACTGTTCCCATAAATAAGAACCAGAGTTTTTATTCTGATTTAAAAAATCTTCAAGGAATTAAACACGTTCAAGTATTTGCTACAAAAGCTGGAATTTTAAAAACAAAAACAGATTTTCAGGGAATTGTTTTAAAAGGAGTTGGATCTGATTTTGATTGGAGTTTCTTTAATTCATATATAACAGAAGGAGAGTTGTTTACAATTAGTGATTCTACAAAAACAGACAGAATATTAATATCTAAATATTTAGCTGATCTTTTAAAATTACATGCAGGAGATAAAGTTCATGCATATTTCATTCAGCAACCTCCACGAACAAGAGCATTTACTGTTTCCGGAATATATCAAACAAATCTTGCAGAGTTTGATGAGCAAATTGCTTTAGTTGATATTGGACATATTCAAAGCATTAACAACTGGACTAGCGATCAAATTAGTGGATTAGAGGTTACTATTGATGATTTTTCTCAACTCGAAGAAATGACCGAAACTGTTAAAGATATTGCAGGCTTTAGCTTTTCATCTGAAGGTGCGAAATTAAGAATTCAAAATATTAAAGAAAAATATCCGCAAATATTCGACTGGCTTAATTTAACGGATTTGAATGTTTGGGTAATTTTAATAATTATAACGCTTGTAGCCGGTTTCAACATGGTTTCAGGATTATTAATATTGATTTTGGAACGAACAAATATGATTGGTATTTTAAAAGCTGTTGGAACCAATAACTGGTCGATACGAAAAATATTTTTATATCAGTCTGGATTTCTAATTACAAAAGGTTTAATCTGGGGAAATATTGTAGGTATTGCCATATGTATATTACAAAGTCAGTTTCAGATAATAAAATTAGATCCTGCGAGCTACTACCTGGAGGCTGTTCCTATAAATTTAAAACTCTGGCATATTTTAGCTTTAAACGTAGCATCATTAATAATTACTGTATTAATGCTCGTTGTTCCATCATATATTATTTCTCGTTTAAGTCCAGAAAAAACAATCCGATTTAATTAAAAATAATATTCATTTTTTACTGCATTTAATCCTTTAACAAGATGTTTATATTTTGTTTAAAGATTCCATTGCAATGCTGCCAATTTTTTTACTAATTTAACCGTCAATATTTTTTTACTATTCATAATTAATTATTCTTTCATTTTATAACAGAATAAAAATATTATAATAACACATATGAAAAACAATATTTCAGACGATCCTGCCCAGTTTAGCCCTAAACATAATTACGAAAAAACCAAAAAAGAAGTTGGTTACGTCACTCGTAAAAAAGCAAAAAATACCGATTATCAGCGTATTGGTTTTATGTCGGGATTAGAAGTTCATCAACAACTCAAAACAAAAGAAAAACTTTTCTGTAGATGTCCTGCGGGTATATATCACGATCATACTAATTATGATGCCGAAATTATTCGACACATGCGCCCCACATTAAGCGAACTGGGCGAATATGATGGTACTGCTCTTATGGAACAGAAAACCCGTAAAGAAATAATTTATCGCATAAACAATAAAACTGCTTGTACATACGAGATTGACGATACTCCTCCATTTAAAATTAATCGCGAAGCATTGGAGTATGCTCTAGAAATATCGTTGTTAAGTAAATTAAATATTGTAGGGGAAGTTCACATTACCCGAAAACAATATCTCGATGGTAGTATTCCAACTGGATTTCAACGTACAGCAATACTAGGAGTTGAAGGAGAAATTCCTTTGAAACATAAAAAAGTACGTTTAATTCAATTAAGTATCGAAGAAGATTCTTGTCGCGAAATTTCCGATATCCGTCACACACGGATATACAAAACCGACCGTTTGGGTATGCCTTTAATTGAAACTGTAACTTATCCCGAATTATATACACCCGAAGAACTTAAAGAAGCAGCACAATACATTCGTTTTTTAAATCGAAGTACAGGAAAAGTAAGAACAGGAATTGGTGCTGGTCGCGAAGATGTGAATGTAAGCTGCAAAGGGGGTACACGCGTCGAAATCAAAGGTGTTTCACATAATAAATGGATTCCTGAACTTTCACACAACGAATGTTTTCGTCAGTGGGCTTTATTAAATGTTCGTGAAAAATTATCGAAAAAGGTTCAAAATCCAGAAAACTGGAAAATACAACACATTGAAATTGATTATCGTGATTATGATTTAAAATATCAGCCAATAATCGATGGATTGATCGAAAAATATAGAATTATTGCTGTTAATCTTCCCGATTTTAAAGAAATATTATCGCATTTTACTCAGCCCGGAAAGATGTTTGCTGATGAAATTGCTGATCGATTAAAAGTTATAGCATGTCTTGAAAAACCAAACATGACTCATTCTGAAGAGATTGAACCCTTAATAATTCAAGATAATTTTGAAAAATTAAAAGCTCAGTTTAAAGCTGGAGAGAATGATGCTCAACTTATTTTCTGGTCTCCTGATGCAGATATCAAAACTGCTCTTGAAGTTATTGAAGAACGATGTAAAATGGCTTTTGATGGAGTTCCTAAAGAAACCCGAAAAGCTTTCGGAAACGGAACAACAATTTTTGAACGTGTGCTTCCTGGTGCAGATCGTATGTATCCAGATACTGATTCGGCTCCAATACCTTTAGAAGATGAATATATTACTAAATTATCAAAAAGAGTTCCTACTGATATCATCGAAAGGTACAATCAACTTAAACAATGGGATGTACCAGAAGATACTTACACTTATATTTTCAGAAACAATTTATATCCATTAATCGAACGTATTGTAAAAGAACTTAAACTCAATCCAAAATTTGTGGGTTCTTTTATCGGACATCGTTTAAAATTTGTTGAAGGTCATTTTAAATCAGCAAATAAATTTGATTATGACAAATTATTTGACTTGTTCAAGTTTTTAATTGATAATAAACTCGAACTAAATCTTTGTAAAAGAATTCTGCCAATAATATATCAATATCCAAAAATGGATTTTAATTCAATCCTTACTAGCTTAAACTTTAAACATGTTCCTCACGAAGAAATTATTTCAAAAATTCCATTCCTAAAGCAGAAATTTCAGGAAATAAGAATTTCAAAGAAAGATGAAGTTGCTGTACATTGGATAATGGGTGAATTACAAAAAACAGCTGTTGGAAACATTACACCAGAACAGTTGATAAAAGCTATTGAAAAATAATCATTTTTAGAAATTTCAAAAAAAATTAAAATGAGCGAAGATATTTTCCAAGGATACAAAGGTAAAGCATTAGATATACTTAAAAAATACAATGTTCGGGTATGGGGTCTTGCCCAAATTCAAACATCACGTGGAAATTTTAGTGGTACCGTTTTGCCTCGTTCCGAAACCGACGACGACAAACACATTGTACTTAAAATTATTACTGGTTATAATATTGGAATAGATACCGCAACTATTCTTGATATGAAAGAAACAGGGTATCAGAAAGCAAATTATAAAATCCCTGAAAAAGAATTTCCATATACAAAGGGAAAACCAAATGTTAAACTTTTAGGTACCGGAGGCACTATTGCTTCGCGATTAGATTACAGAACTGGTGCAGTTATTCCTGCATTCTCTCCAGGGGAATTGTATGGAGCTGTTCCTGAATTAGCTGATATTTGTAACCTTACTACTGAAAAGTTATTTGCTGTATTTAGTGAGAATATGGGTCCCGAGCAATACAAAGCTCTTGCAATTGCTATTGGTAAAGAAATTGAAAACGGAATCGATGGAATAATCATAGGACATGGTACTGATACGTTGAGTCATACTGCTGCAGCACTAACATTCATGGTACAAAACTCTCCTGTACCAATTGTATTAGTTGGTTCTCAAAGATCATCCGATCGACCTTCGTCTGATGCAGCCTTAAATCTTATGCATGCTGCCTATACAGCGGGTCATTCAGATATTGCAGAAGTAATGGTTTGTATGTTTGGTCCAACATCCGATGAATATGGATTCTTACATAGAGGTACGCGCGTACGAAAAATGCATTCATCTTATCGTTCAACATTCAGAACTGTTGGAGATGTTCCATTAGCTACTGTTCGAAGAGGAAGTGTTACTCCTATTAAAAAAGAATACAATCATCGCCGTAAAGACCGAAAAGTTAAGATTCTACCATATTTCGAAGAAAAAGTTGCTATTGTTTATTATTATCCAAATATGCAACCTGACATGATCGATTCATTAGTAGATAATGGATATAAAGGTATCATAATTGCAGGAACAGGTCTGGGACACATAAACAAGCCTCTTTACCCTGCGATTGAACGTGCTACAAAAAAAGGTGTTCATATTTTCATGACAGTTCAAACTCTTTGGGGCTATGTTAATATGTTTGTTTACGATACCGGGCGTGATTTAATGAATAAAGGTATAATTCCGGGAGAAAATATGATTCCCGAAATCGCATATATTAAGCTTGGATGGGTATTAGGTCAGACTAGCGATCCAGATGAAGTTAGAAGGCTAATGCTTACACCAATAAATGACGAAATAACTTCTAAGGAACCTTATAATGGATATTTGATTTATCAGGGAGGTGTTCCCGAAGTTGAAGAATTTATCAAACAATTTAGAAAATAATATTTTCTTTATGTATTCTGATTTTTTTAATTCTTTAAAAAAACAATTACAAAAGGAGTTACCTGGATTAACGGCACAATTAAAAATGGCTCCTTCTATAAGACCTATTTCAGATTCTGAAATTTCAAGGATTAATGCTGCGGTATTAATCCTTTTGTATATTAAAGAGGAAAAGATAAATCTTGCTTTTATTAAAAGAAGTGAATATGATGGGCCACATAGTGGACAAATATCATTACCAGGTGGGAAATACAAAGAATCTGACAAAACGTTTATTCATACTGCCATTCGAGAATCAGAAGAAGAAATTGGTATAAATTCTGATGATATTGAAATATTAGGACAACTTACTCCATTGCAGATTCCAATAAGTAAGTATTATGTACAACCTGTTATTGGTAGATATAAGATTGAACCAATATTTACACCTGATAAGTTAGAAGTAGATTATGTTATTGAAATTAATTTAGATGATTTGTCGAATATTGAAAATTGTAAAACAGAACAATTTAATTTTAAACATCTTCAATTTGAAGCTCCAGTATACAAATGCAACAACCATATTATTTGGGGGGCAACTGCAATGATTTTATCAGAATTTCTTGAGGTTATCAAGCAAATAAAACAAGAATAATAAATTACTCTCCTTAATTAATCCAGAATATTAAATATTGATTTTTTTATTCTAAAATTACATCCAAACGCTATTAACCAAACTCATA
>MENE01000178.1:12357-12499 GCA_001769005.1 Bacteroidetes bacterium GWA2_31_9b
CCAATCAAATGATTGAGGCTTTCGTAAAGTCGGCGACGACCTACTCTCCCACAAATGCAGTACCATCGGCTCTGGCGGGCTTAACTTCTCTGTTCGGAATGGGAAGAGGTGGAACCCCGCTGATATAGTCACCTTAAGACTT
>MENE01000179.1:0-4005 GCA_001769005.1 Bacteroidetes bacterium GWA2_31_9b
GATACAGATCAGGGAACAGCATTGCAATTAACAGGAGTAACAGTAACAGATCCGTCAGGCAATGCAAGTGCACCTGTTGATGGAACAGATGTACAAAAATTAATAGATGCACATAAACCTTTAATTTCTTCTTCTTTCTTATCAGATATATCTAAAAAAAATGGAGATCAGGATACATTATTTATTACAATCACATTTGATACAGATTTTAATAATTACACATTAGTTTCTGGAACAGTTGCTGGGTATGCAATTTCTTCTATACAACCTATTAACAGTACAACAATTAATGCATATTTTACAATAACTTCCAGATCGTATGAAATTGATTCATCTGAAACTGTTCAGGTTAGTAATTTGCAATTGGCAGATGGAGCAGGTAATTTAAGTAATATTATAAATAGTTCTGTTTCAAATGATAATCATGCAATTTTTAGCAGAAATCCTTCTGCTTTTTTATCAGGAAGTGCCTCTATATGCGATAAAGATTCTATAGAAATACCTGTATTTTTAACGGGACATGCACCATTTTCATTTACATATTATACAAACGATGCTAATCCTATAACCATTAACTCTGTAAACTCAAGTTTATATAAACTAAAAATTGTTGCTGATATTTCTACAGGAATAACTCAGAATTTTACCATAAAATATGTTAATGATGCAACAGGAAACGAAAACACAACTGTTGTTGGTCCATTCACTTTAACAGTTAACAGTTTACCCGATGCATTTTTTCTAAGTCCAACAGATGGAAATACTTTCGATATTTCTATTGAAACAGTTAATTTATCGGCATCTCCAAGTGGTTCTGGGGGAGTTTTTTCTGGTAATGCTGTTGTACCTGCTTATAATACTTTTAAGCCGGATATAGCTGGTGTAGGATTTCATAACTTATATTTTAATTATACCGATGTTAATGGTTGTAAAGATTCCGATTCAATTATTGTTGAAGTTATTGAAGGAGGAACCATTTATTTCTCTCAGGGTAAAGAAATTTATTGTAGTTATACCGATACTTTTTCAGTAGTAGGTTTTAATAATTTGGCATTAACAGGTTCATTTACTCTTGAAGATGATCCGGGAGGTGCTTTATTAGATAATGGAGATAATACTGCAATTATTTATCCTTCTATGCTTGCTGCTAACAGAAGTTTCAATATAACTTATTCATATGGTTCTGCACCTGTAGTTAATATTGTACGTTCATTTTCCGTTGAAGAAGTAAGCAGTACAATCACATTTAATTCAATTGCTGATAAATGCGAAGATTATTCTACAATTAATGTTGAAGCAAAAAATTTAAGCCCATTAGGAGGAACAGGAAATTTTACTTTTTCAGATGGAAGTATTAACCTTCATCCAACAAATAATGGAAATAATATATATATAAGTCAAGGTGTTTTAGATCCTTCATTATACTCACTTGAGTATTATTATTTAACATCAAATGGTTGTTCTAGTGATACAATTTCTGATGATTTTAATTTATTTGCATTACCATCAGTTAATTTAGTTATGGATAATTTATATGATATTAATGGTGGTACACAATTAATTTGGGGTGATCCAATTGATATTCCTGGTGATTTTTCTCCGAGTTTTATGATCGATCAAAGTGATGGTTCTGCAATTTTTGATCCTCAATTAGCAGGATTAGGAAATAAAGAAGCATATTACGTTTATACTGATATTAACGGATGTGTAAATTCTGATACTGCGAAATTTACAATAAATCAATCCGAAGGAGATATCTATGGACTCGATCAATTTAATTTCAATAATCAATACTGCTATTACAATAGTACCAGCGATACAATTTGGGCAATTCCTACTAATGGTGATGGTTTACCCGGAACTTTTTATATCGACGATAATCCTGTTTTAAGCATAGTAGGATTGGATAGTATTGCAATAAATCCATCTGATTTAAGATCAGGAAATCATGAATTAAGGTATTCATATACAAATGGTGCCGTTGTTTTTAATATTTACAAATCATTAAATATTGATTCAATAGGTACATTAGATATTATTGGATTAGAAGATAATTATTGTAAAGATGATAATCGACAGATTGTTTTAACAGGAATTTATTCTGGAGATCCTGGTGTTGGGATTTTTTCTGGAAATGGAATATTAGGGAACAAATTTACACCTTCAAGTGCTAATGATTTTGAAAATACAATAACATACACATTTACAAGGGTTTATTCAGGTTGCGCAAAAAGCGTTGATTCTACAACTACAATAAATTCAGTTCCTCATATTAGTTTCAATTTAGATAAAACATGTATTACAGGAAGACAAGATTCTGTATCATTTGTTTCTGATACATTAATGTCAGATCATGTTGTTAATTGGAACTGGTCTGTTGATAATACAATTACTACAAGGTCAAGTACATTTGAAATGCCAAAGTTTTCATTAGTTGAACAAGTTAAAAATTACATCGTTCTTTCGTTAACCTCTGATAAAGGCTGTACTGCAACTTTAGATAGTAGTATTTTTATTGGTTCAGTTGTAGATCTCGATTTTTCGTGGGATAATGAATGTGATGGTGAGGCAGTTAATTTCACAGTTTTGCAATTTACTGATTCTATTGGAGTTGACAGTATAAAATGGTCTTTTGGTGGTGATGGAGTTGCAAGTATTTCAAATGTTTATAACCCTAATTTTGTATATACAAATCCGGGAGGATATAATGTAGTATATCAGGAATATACCAGCAACTGTGGTTTAATTTCAAAAACAAAAGAAATTATAATACGCCCATCTATTAATTTAAGTTTGGAAACTTATTATGAAGATTTTGAACAAGGACCGGAATTTACAGGCTGGGCTGTAGATAAACAAGAGAGTTCTACAAATTATACATGGGATTGGGGAACTCCTGCAGGGGTAAAAATAAATTCAGCGTCTAGTGGTACAAACGCGTTTGTTACTAATTTAAGCGGTAACTACAATAATAACGAAACATCATTTTTATCAAGTCCTTGCTATGATTTTTCCGGTATGGAAAAACCCATGATTAAATTCGATTTTATTTCTGATTTAGAATTAAATAGAGATGCTGTAATACTTGAATACTCAATTATAAAAGATGTTTGGAATTCAATTGGTGTATATGGTGAAGGTGTTCAGTGGTATAATTCATTTAATGTAACTGGGAGTGTAATCGGGCAATCTTCAGGATGGACTGGAAATGGTTATTCATTAAGCACATCGGCACCATCAACCTGGAATAATGCTAAATATTGGCTTGATGAAATAAAAGATGAAGCAGGTGTTCGATTCAGATTTAGATTAGGTACTGATGCCTATAATACATCCGAAGGATTTGGAGTTGATGATATATGGATTGGTGAAAGAAGTAGATTGGTATTGTTAGAACATTTTGCAAATCCTGATGAAGATGATTTTGATTATACACAAAGTATTTTAAGTAATATTCTAAATGAAAATCCAAATGATGTGATTTCTGTTCAATATTATACCAGTTTTCCATCAATGAATGAGATTAATGAATTTTATGCTGCTGGACCAAGTGCTAGATCTCTATTTTATGGTGTTACTCAGGTGCCATATTCTATTGTTGATGGTGGTGACAGGAAATTTAATTATTCAAGCACAAATACACTTGAAAGTACCGATATTAATAAAAGAATGCTTGAAGATCCAAAATTCAAAATAATTATTCAACAAGATCAACAAGGAGAAAACCTGGCAGTTTCTGCAAAAATTAAAGCTCTTGAAAATATATCAGACACTGAAGTAAGTATTCAAATTGCAGTTGTTGAGAAATCAGTTGTAAGCGATTCAAAAACATATAAAAATGTTCTACGGACATTTTTACCTGATGCTGCAGGTTCATTAATTGAACGAAATTGGTTAATTGACGATTCAACAACAGTAAATCAATTATGGAATATTCCTGACGGAATAAATATGGATAGTCTGGTTACTGTTGTTTTTGTTCAGGATGAAGAAACAAAGGAAATT
>MENE01000179.1:4021-4330 GCA_001769005.1 Bacteroidetes bacterium GWA2_31_9b
CCGATACTTTATCAACAATTACTGCTATCGACGATATATTAACTGAAATTACGAATACAAATATTATTGTATATCCAAACCCTGCATACAATGAGTTTAATATTAAATTAAACAGTTTTACAGAATCAAATTTACAAATTGAACTTTACAATAATATTGGAAATCTTGTTAAATCATCTATCATATTGAAGGGCGAAAATTTTAAAACAATTGAAGTAAATGAACTCCCTTCTGGAATCTATTATTTAAAAATCCAAAATGAGAGATATATTGGTAAATCAGTTAAGATTCTTATAACCAGGTAGTTTT
>MENE01000179.1:4352-5186 GCA_001769005.1 Bacteroidetes bacterium GWA2_31_9b
CAAGAAAATGATTTCCTTATGTTTTTTTAATATTGTAAATACTCTTTACAAAGTTTCATTATTATTTTTATGAGATTAAAATATAAAATTATAAGTGGATTTATAATTCTTGCTCTAATGCTTATTATTGCGGGAATAATTTCAATTATTGAACTTTCGATTTTTGGAAAATCTGTTCAAAAATTACTTGATCAGAATTATAAAAGTATTATTGCTGCAAATTCAATGGTTGAGGCATTAGAGAAGGAAGACAGGGGTATTTTACTTTTAATGTTGGGTAATAAAGATGAAGGAAGAAAAACAATTTTTCAAGCAGATAGTATTTTTTTAAGTGAGTTAAATGTTGCACAAAAAAATATAACATTACCTAATGAAAATGAATATGTTAACAATATAAGATATGGCTATTCTGAGTACAAGAATACATGGATTAATCCAATTGTTGGAACAGAATTACAAGGTAATATAAAATGGTATTACGATAATCAACACAAGTCTTTTCTTCAGGTTAAACAAGCAATAAGAGATTTAATGATCTTAAATCAAAAAGCGATGTATAAAACCGGTACAGAATTAAAAATTCGATCTGAAAAAGCAATAATGCCAGGTGTAGTTGCTATTGTTGCAGGAATTATTTTTTCACTGATATTTAGCTATTTTATTCATTATTATGTTATTAGACCAATTACGAGAATGATAAAAAGCTTAAACGACTATAATAATTATAATAAACCATTTATTGTTGAAATTGAAACAAAAGATGAGATTTATGACTTAGCCGAAGCAATAAAATTTGTATTTATTAAAAAGTCAACCGATTAAAAATTATGAGAC
>MENE01000179.1:5195-14104 GCA_001769005.1 Bacteroidetes bacterium GWA2_31_9b
CACTTATATTTGGAGCTTTCCCATTAATTTATGTTCCTCGAGCTAAAGAAATTTCTTCTAAAGAAGGATTTCTAATTGTAGTATTAAGTTGGTTATTAACATGCTTAATAGGTGTTATCCCTTATGTAATTTGGGGTGGGGAGTTTACTTTTACAAATGCATGGTTTGAGAGTGTTTCAGGATTTACTACAACAGGGTCTACAATTTTAACCGACATTGAAATCCTACCTAAGGGATTATTATTTTGGCGTTCGTCAACACATTGGATTGGTGGAATAGGAATAATTATTTTTGCATTAGTTATTCTACCAAATATTGGCCAAGTAAGAGCTGTATTGGTTAAAAACGAGTTTTCAAATTTAGCTCAACATAATTTTTTACAAAATACAAAGCAGGTTTTTCGTGTTTTAATTTACGTTTACTTAGGTCTTACTTTATTAGAAACAATTGCACTTTGGATTGCTGGAATGAGTTTCTTTGATGCAATTTGTCATTCATTTGCAACTATTGCTACAGGTGGATTTTCTACAAAAAACTTAAGTGTTGCTTATTACAATAGTCCAACTATCGATGTGATTGTTATTATCTTCATGTTTCTATCCGGTATTCATTTTGGGTTATTATTTTATACAGTAATTGGAAACAGATATAATATTTTTAAATCAAGTGTTGTAAAATTTTATTCTTTCTCAATTGTTGCCGGAATATTGTTAGTTTCACTAAACCTATATTTTAATAATTACTATAGTTTTTTAAAATCGTTGCAATATGCAGCATTTCAGGTTGTTTCTCTTGCAACTACAACGGGTTTTGCAAATGCAGATTCATCACTATGGCCATCGTTTTCAATAATGTTACTAATATTTTTTACATTACAATGTGCATGTGCCGGATCTACTGCCGGTGGTATAAAAATTGACAGAGTATTAATTCTTTTAAAAGCATTAAAAATTCAATTCCGAAAATTTCACCATCCAAATGCAATAATTGCTTTAAAAATTGATAATAAAACTGTAAATCCAGAAGCAGTAAGCAATGCAATTTTATATATTGTATTTTACGTACTTATTGTATTTGTTTCGGCATTACTATTAACTGCTCTTGGAGTCGATAGTTTATCAGCATTTTCAGGATCTGCTGCTACAATGGGGAATGTTGGCCCGGGTTTCAATATGGTTTATTCTTTAGGAAACTATAATGCAATACCTGAAGCTGGGAAATGGATTTTATCAGCAAATATGTTACTTGGTCGACTCGAAATTTATGCGCTTTTATCTTTGTTTATGTATAAATATTGGAGATAATAGTTTTCTAATCAAAATTTTCATTTTGTTTTCCAACTCTGTTTCTGTGCTTACGTTCTCTAGGTTTCATTGGGCTATGATCTTCTTTTTGAAGCATTTGCATAAAAAGTTTTTCCAGAGCTTCTTGTTGTTCACTAGAACATACATCTTTTAGTTCAAGAAAATGATTTATTGTTTCTTTTTTTAGTTCGTAATGTAATTCCCCAATTTCCTTTGCTATTCTATCAAGTTGCTTTTCATCAATAGGGTCATGTGTTAAAGCATTAAATAATTCAATTCTTTTTTCTTCTAATTTATATGCTATTTCATGTGATTTTCCAAAACTTACTTTGCTTAATTCCTGAAACTTTTCAAATTGACTGTCGTTAAGTTTTAATTCATCCCTTATAAATTGATGCATTCCAGATTCTTTAATATGTTTTTGAATTTGCCGTACCTCATTATATCTTTTATGCTTTAAATTGTTATTGTAAAGAAAGGTACTTAATGCTGTAATATTAATTACTAAAAGCAAAATTATTACACCAATTAAAAGCAATTTTTTATTTCTAATATCCATAATTGTATATATTTCTTTCTTAACAGGTTACTTTTGAATTGTGTTTGCTTTTTCTTCAACATTATCAGATAAAAAATTCTTTTCAACCGATTCAATTTCAATTTCGTTAACATATTGATACTTGGCATATGTATTTACAAAACTGGTGTCTTTTTGCGTTGTTTCTGAATATTGATTTGTATTTGTTGTTCCCGAACCTATTAGTATTCCTATGTAAACTGCAATAATTATTGATGCTAAATAAACTAATGGTTGAATTAATTTTTTAGTTAAAACCTGATGAATTATTGACTCTTGCAGCTCTTTTTGATTTTCCATTCTCTGCTTCAATCTTGTGTAGTAAAAAGCTTGTTCAGGAATTCGTTCTCTTGGTTTTAGTTCTGCCAATGTGTTTCTTGTTTTTTCAAAAATCAAATTACAGCTAGAACATTTTTTTAGATGATCCATGAATTGAATACTTTTTTCAGAGTTTAATTCTCCATCCAAGTATTTTGCTATATCATATTTAAAATCTTTGCAGTTCATTTTACATCATTTTTATTAAGACACAAGTAAGTTAATTTTTATTACAGTAACCATCAATTTTTTTCATAATAATTAACGATATACTTATTTAAGTTTTGTTTTGCTCTATTTATTAATACACCAACTTCAGTAACTGAAATCATCATTATTTCAGCAATTTCTTTATAGGGTAATTCTTCAAAACTGTTTAGTGTAATTGCTGTTTTTTGTTTATCAGGTAACCTATTTATAGCATGCTGTAATGCTTTTTTATTTTCGTCAGTCTCAATCTGATCACCAATTATTGGTGTATTATCTGCTATATCTTGTTTCTTTGATTCATCTCCAAAGATTACATCTAAACTACTAAACCATTTCTGATGTTTTTTTGATCTTAAATAATTCAACGATTTATTAACTGCAATTCTATACAACCATGTCGATATTTTTGATTCTCCCCTGAATTTGTCGATAGTTTCATATATTTTAATAAATACTTCCTGCGAAATATCCATCGAATCATCGTAATTATTTAGAATGTTGTTGCATACATTTAATACCAATGGATGGTATTTTTCGACAAATATTCGAAATGCCTGTTCATCTTTTTGAGCTATCTTTTCAAGAAGTTCATTGTCGTTCATAAGGGGGAACCCAAATATATTATGTTGATCTTTGACACCCTAAATTAATAATTATTACAAGATGTAACTTTTTTTTGAACTTAAAAATCGATTTTTTGTTTTAAAAGCAATTAAATAGTGATAACTCAAAAAAATTTAAGTATGAAACTTGATGATATTTTTAATCGATTATGGATCGACTATACAAACCAAAATCCATCTGCTCTTAAGGTGTATGAATTATTTACAAATGCCGGTGAAAAAGTTGAGAACGATCACATTGCTTTTAGGACATTCGACGATCAACGTGTAAATATTAATGTGTTGTCTCGAATTTTTATTGAAAATGGATATGTTGAAAAAGGTGAGTATTTTTTTAAAGATAAACATTTGTATGCTAAACACTTCGAACATATTTCAGATAAAAATATGCCCAGAGTTTTTATTAGTGAACTCATAACAAAAGATTTTAGTCCATTTATACAACAAACGGTTAAAGATCTTTTAGATGAACCTGCTTCGGTAAAATACAACTCCGATGATCTTATTTTTTCGGGTAACATTTGGGGAAAACCCGACTATGAAACCTATCTGAAACTACGCGATGAATCTGAATATGCTGCATGGGTTTATGTATATGGATTTAGAGCAAACCATTTTACAGTTAGCATTAACTCTTTAAAAAAATACAATACCATAGAAAAAGTGAATCATGTTATTAAGGATAATGGATTTCTCCTAAACTCTTCTGGTGGTGAAATTAAAGGTACAAAAGAAGAATTATTGCAGCAATCGAGCACCATGGCTAATCATATAAATGTTGAGTTTAACGATAAAGTGTATAGTATTCCGGGATGTTATTACGAATTTGCTCAACGTTTTACAGATACTAGTGGCGAATTATATAGTGGATTTATAGCAAAATCAGCCGATAAAATTTTCGAAAGTACAAACTATTATAAAAAGTAAAATAATATTTTCAATTTGAAAGAGCTGTTTTTTGTAATTCAGCTCTTTTTTTATTTTCAATTTTTAAAGATTCATCAAACTTTATACAACTTAAAGTGTCAAAACAGTATATTTGTCATAGCTATTATATAATTCAACTAACCGATTTAAAAAGTATATGAATCTTAAAAAATCTCTCATTCTATTTTTTATTCTAATAATAACTTCAGAAATAAATTGTTTTGCTCAAAACTCCGACACAACATTTGCAAATGAACAGCGTTGGGTTGATTCTAAAATGAGAAAGCTTTCACTCGACGAACAAATTGGACAGTTGTTTATGGTTGCTGCATACTCGAATAAAGATCAGGAACATGTTGAAGAAATTACTCATCTTATTGAAAAAAATAAAATTGGTGGGCTTATTTTTTTTCAGGGAGGACCTGTTCGACAAGCCAAATTAACAAACTATTATCAATCCATATCTGATTTGCCATTACTTATAGCTATTGATGGTGAATGGGGATTAGGTATGCGATTAGATTCTACATATAAATATCCAAAGCAATTAATGCTTGGTGCAATTGAAAATGATACATTAATATATCAAATGGGAGTTGATATTGCAGAACAACTTAAACGACTCGGAATACATATAAATTTTGCACCTGTTGTTGATATAAATTGTAATCCACTAAATCCTGTTATTAATTCAAGATCGTTTGGCGAAGATAAATACAATGTTAGTCGTAAAGGAATTGCTTATATGCAAGGAATGCAAGATGCAGGAATTATGGCTACAGCAAAACATTTCCCCGGTCATGGCGATACCGATAAAGACTCGCACTTAACCTTGCCATCAGTATTTCATTTGCGCGAAAGACTCGATTCTATAGAGCTTTATCCGTTTAAAAAATTAATAGATGCCGGTGTTCAAGGTGTTATGGTTGCTCATTTGAATGTTCCTTCGCTCGAACCAAATTCAGAGATTCCAACAACTCTTTCGAAAAATGTTATTACAAATTTACTTAAAAACGAATTAGGATTTCATGGTTTGATTTTTACCGATGCCCTAAATATGAAAGGTGTTGTACAGAATCATTCTGCCGGTGAAGTAGAATGCTTAGCTCTGGAAGCAGGAAATGATGTGTTATTGTTTTCTGAAAATGTTGCTAAAGCAATAGTAAAAATAAAAAAACTTGTTCGTCAGGATAAAATAAGCAAAGATCAAATTGAAGAAAGTTGTCGGAAAATTCTACATGCAAAATATAGAGCCGGATTAAATAATTATTCACAAAGGCCTGAATACATTAAAATCGATGGGCTTGAAAGCGATTTGAATAAAATTAAGTACGAATTAACACGTCGTAAGCTTATTGAATCAAGTTTAACACTAATTAAGAACGATAAAGATTTGTTACCTGTAACAAACTTAAAACGTAAAAAGACAGCATCGTTAAGCTTGGGTTTTGAGAACAGAACAGTTTTTCAAAACACACTCGATAAATATGCCCAAATTGATCATTTTAATACTGTTAATGGTTTGTCCGATTCATTATTAAATGAATTATCTAAGTACGATTTGGTAATTACCAGTGTGCATAGCTCAATGCTTTATCCTTCAGGTTCAAATTATGGTGTTAAAAAAGAATATTTAAATTATATAGCATCACTATCTGCTAAAACAAAAGTAGTTTTATCATTATTCGCAAATCCATACAGTTTAATTTCTTTTCAATCATTAAACCAGATACAGTCAGTATTAATTGCTTACGAAGATGATCTTATAACACAAAGTAGTGCAGCGCAGGCAATTTTTGGTGGTGTAGTTGTTACTGGCCGATTACCTGTTTCAATAAATGTTCAATACCCGGCAGGTTTTGGAATCCAACTAAAAAAAAAGATTAGATTAAAATACAGTTTACCTGAAGAAGCTGGCGTATCTTCTGTAAAACTGAATAAAGTAGATTCGATTGTAGAAAATGCAATTCGTGAAAGAGCAACTCCCGGATGTAGGGTTCTTGCTGCAAGAAATGGGATTGTTTTTTACGATAAATCTTTTGGTTATCATACTTATTTTAACGAAACGCATGTATCATCGGAATCTATCTACGATATTGCTTCAATAACTAAAATAGTTGCTACAGTTCCTGTATTAATGCGATTGTACGAAAAGAATGAGTTTAACATCAACGATAGTTTAAAAAAGTACTTTAACGACCTTGATACAACAAATAAAGGCAATATTCTAATTAGTGATATATTAACACATCAGGCACGCTTAAATGGTTGGATACCGTTTTATATTTCTACTTTAAAAACCTTTTATCCTGATCAGAACCTTGTTAGTAAAAAGTTTTCAGAAGAATATCCATATAAAGTAGGTGATAATTTTTATTTATCAAGGAATTATCAGTTTCGCGACAGTATTTTTTCATTTATTAAAAAGCCTGGCTATTCGATTCCTGTGACTGAAGATCTTTTTATTCGCGATAGTTATAGCGATACTATTTATACTAAAATTCGACAATCAAAATTAATAGATAAAAAGGAATATAGATATAGCGATCTTGGGTATTACTACTTTTATAAGTTGATTGAAAATAAAACAGGTTCCAGATTCGAAGATTATCTTGATTCTACTTTTTTTGAACCGCTAGGAGCTAAAAAAACTACTTTTCTTCCATTAAATAAATTTTCAAAAAAAGAGATTGTTCCAACAGAAAACGATCAGCTTTTTCGTCGCCAATTATTGCAGGGCACAGTTCACGATCCGGGAGCTGCTATGCTTGGTGGTGTTTGTGGGCATGCCGGAGTATTTTCAACTGCCGACGATTTAGCCAAAATTATGCAGATGTATTTGAATGGTGGCGAGTATGGTGGCGAACGGTATTTCCAAAAAGAAACAATTGACTTTTTCACTAAATCGCCTAACGATATTAAAGAAAATCGAAGAGCTCTGGGATTTGATAAACCTCAAATGGATTACTCAAAAGATGGTCCTACTTGCAAATGTATTTCAGCCGAAAGCTTTGGACATTCTGGCTTTACAGGTACAATGGTTTGGGCCGATCCGTATGAACAAGTTGTATATATTTTTCTTTCAAATCGTGTACATCCAGATCAGGATAACAATAAGCTGTTAAAAATGAATGTTAGAACAGAAATACAGCAAGCAGTTTACGATGCAATAATTAAATAATGAGTTTAGTCTTGCTGAACTCCATTTGTAGTAATGCATACAAAAGAAAATATTATCTAATTCTAATATAATTAATTATTAATATGAGTTAATTCTTCATAACCTGACTCGCCTTTCACAGAAATAACTTTTACTAGGCCAATTTCAGGTGCATAATATTTATGTTCCATTATACTTGGTTCCAAAGGACTCCATTCAGCAATTTTCAAGCAATTAGTAAAAGAGCTATAAGTAATAGTTATCGATTCATTTAAACTAATAATTTGTGCAACATCTTCTGCTTCATTTTTGTAATACTCTTGCCGATACCACAAACCTGAAATAGGATTAGCAAACATAATAACACCAGGCAGGGCATTGTCAATTCCAGCTTCCCAAGAACCATCAGTGCTCACTACAACCCCATTTTTAATCTCTTCAGAGTATTCGCCGAAGTACCATAAGTTTCCTGTATTATCCTGGGCATACCAATCATAGGTATCTTCAATTAATTCATTATTTTCATATTCTGTTGCATGCACTATAATACAAGTAACACCAAGTATAATTTTAGTATCATTTGTATATTCTTCTTCAACCCGTATATTATTACCTTCTTCATTTTTACCTTCATATACATATGTTGTTCCAGATACTATTGGAAAATACAAATTCCCGTTTATATTATCTGTCTTAAAATCTGAAGGATTTATTTCAACTGAGTAAGGCATATCACTTGGGTTAATTTGCAAAGAAGCATCTTCATCATCGCTACATCCATTTGTAAGTATTAATATACTATACAATAAGAAAAATATTTTATAAGAATTTAAATTTGTTTTCATAAAATGAATTTTTATTAATTAGACATAATTTGCAAGTTACTATTATAAACAAGCGAAGTCAATTTTAGTTTTATTGATGATTTTATTAAAAATTGACTTTTTTTAAACTATTATGTAACTTATTTGTTCTTAAATAAGAATTATTCTCAATTAAGAATATTTATTATGAATAAGGAAGTAGTTCGTAAAGTATTAGTTGAAAAAGGATTAAAAGTTACTCCACAACGATTGGTTGTAATTAATACTTTAAATGAAATTCAAAATCATCCAACTGCAGAAAAAATTATTGAATATATAAAGAAAAATCATCCAAATATTGCAGTTGGCACAATTTATAGAACTCTTGAAACATTTGTTGAAAATGGAATAATTAAGAAAGTTAAAACAGAAAAAGATGTTATGCGATATGATGTTGTAACGGATCATCACCATCATTTATATTGCAACGAATGTGATTATATTGAGAATTATTTTGATGATGAATTGGATCAGTTACTTATGGATTATTTTAAAAGTAAGAAATTACCTGAATTTAATATTAGAGAAATTAATCTTCAGATAGTTGGAAGTTACAACCCCCATAAACAAAAGCAAGGCTAAAAATCAAGGTTAAAAATCTATATAAATTTAAAAAACAAAACATATGGAAAATAACTTGAACAATGAAAACAAATGTCCCGTTACTGGAGCAACTAAAAAGCATTTTGTTGGTACCGGCGGTACAAAAAATCGTGATTGGTGGCCCAATCAGTTAAAACTGAACATTCTGCGACAGCATTCTGCTTTATCTAACCCGATGGGCGAGAATTTTAATTATGCTAAAGAATTTACGAGTCTCGACTTTGATTCTCTTAAAAAAGATCTTCACAAACTAATGACTTATTCACAAGACTGGTGGCCTGCAGATTTTGGTCATTATGGACCTTTATTTATCCGTATGGCATG
>MENE01000179.1:14116-22798 GCA_001769005.1 Bacteroidetes bacterium GWA2_31_9b
TACATATCGTATAGGCGATGGTAGAGGAGGGGCAGGTGGTGGACAGCAACGTTTTGCCCCACTGAATAGCTGGCCAGATAATGTAAACCTCGACAAAGCACGAAGGCTGCTTTGGCCTATAAAACAAAAGTATGGACGTAAAATATCATGGGCAGACCTTATGATTCTCGCTGGTAATATTGCCTTAGAATCAATGGGATTTAAAACTTTTGGTTTTGCTGGAGGACGAGAAGATGTTTGGGAACCTGAGGAAGATGTTTTCTGGGGTTCTGAAGCTAAGTGGCTGGATAGCAAAGAACGTTACCAAGAGGAAAATAAACTTGATAATCCGCTTGCAGCAGTACAAATGGGATTAATCTATGTGAATCCGGAAGGACCTAATGGAAATCCAGATCCAATTGCTGCAGCCAAGGATATTCGCGAAACATTTGCCCGTATGGCAATGAACGATGAAGAAACAGTGGCTCTTATTGCCGGAGGACATACCTTTGGTAAAACACATGGAGCTGGAGATGCCTCTCTTGTAGGACCCGAACCTGAAGCTGCGCCAATCGAAGAACAAGGCCTTGGTTGGAAAAGCTCTTTTGGAAAAGGAAAAGCGGGCGACACAATTACAAGTGGACTAGAAGTTACCTGGACACAAACGCCAGCCAAATGGAGTTATTACTTTTTCGAAAATCTTTTTAAATACGAATGGGAGCTAACAAAAAGCCCGGCTGGTGCACATCAGTGGGTAGCAAAAAATGCCGATAAATCAATTCCTGATGCTCAGGATCCATCAAAAAAGCATGCTCCAACAATGCTTACTACGGATCTTTCTTTGCGTTTCGACCCTGCATATGAAAAAATATCAAGGCGTTTTTATGAACATCCTCTTGAGTTTGCAGATGCCTTTGCCCGTGCTTGGTTTAAGCTTACACATAGGGATATGGGTCCACTTACACGATATCTGGGAAAAGAAGTGCCCAAAGAAGAACTCATTTGGCAAGATCCAATTCCAGTTGTTGATCATCTACTAATTGATGAAAAGGATATTGCAACGCTTAAAACAAAAGTTTTAAATTCAGGATTATCCATTTCACAGTTGGTATCTACTGCCTGGGCTTCGGCATCTTCTTTCCGTGGATCCGATAAACGTGGTGGCGCTAACGGTGCTCGTATTCTTCTTGCTCCACAAAAAGACTGGGAAGTTAACAACCCAGCTCAATTAAAGAAAGTATTTGACAAGCTTGAAGGTATTCAAAAGGAATTCAATAGTAATAAAACTGATGGAAAAAAAGTATCTCTTGCCGACCTTATTGTATTGGCAGGTTGTGCTGCTGTTGAAAAAGCAGCGAATAATGCTGGTTATGAAATAAAGGTTCCTTTTAATCCCGGTAGAATGGATGCAACAGCTGAAAAAACTGATATTGAATCTTTCAAAGTTTTGGAGCCTGTAGCCGATGGTTTCCGTAATTATTTAAAAACTACATTTAGTATTCCATCAGAAGAAATGCTGATAGATAAAGCTCAATTGCTAACATTATCTGCACCTGAAATGACTGTTCTTGTTGGTGGTATGCGTGTTTTAAATACAAACTATGACAATTCTAAATATGGTGTTTTCACTAAGCATACCGAAATTCTTTCAAATGATTTCTTTGTTAATCTGCTTGATATGGGTACTATATGGAAAGCAACCAATGAAACTAAAGAAATATTTGAAGGTTGTGATCGAAAAACCGGTACTGTAAAATGGACAGCCACAAGAGTGGATCTAATATTTGGTTCAAATTCAGAACTTAGAGCAATTGCAGAAGTATATGGAAGTGCAGATGCTAAAGAAAAATTTGTTAAGGATTTTATTGCAGTATGGAACAAAGTAATGAATCTTGATCGATTTGAATTAATTAAAATTTAAAAAAATCATAATAATAAAATTAAACTTAAAACTAAAATCTAATGGGAAAAGAAGCAATTAAAGTTGCATCGGTTGATGTAAAAAAACTATTAAAAATGTTAAATGCGGCACTTTCAGAAGAATGGTTGGCATATTATCAATATTGGATTGGTGCCCGATTAATGGAAGGACCAATGCGAAGTGAAGTTGAACCCGAATTATTGCTTCATGCAGATCAAGAATTAGGACATGCTGTATTAGTAGTAAACCGAATTATTCAATTAGGTGGAACACCAGTTATTAATCCATCACAATGGACAAAACTAGCTGGTTGCGATTACGATGAACCTTCAGATCCTTATATTGAAGTTATTCTGGAGCAAAACCTTAAAGGTGAAAGATGTGCTATTCGTCGCTATCAGGAAATTGCAGATTATACTGCAGGTAAAGATCATTCTACTCATCAAATGGCCGTAACTATTCTTAATGAAGAGTTGGAACACGAAAACGACATCGAAGACTGGATTACTGATATAAAACGTATGAAAGATGAATTTAAAAAAATGAGAATGTAATTATTAATAATCACTACTGACCGACTAAATAATTACAAACTCGTTGAAAACAGCAACTACGTGAGCATAGAGAAAGGTTGAACCCTCTATCGGGTTCTTTTTCTTTAGGTTCTTTTTTACTACAAATATTTTATCCCTAACAAGATAGGATACTTCACAATGTGTTGTGCCGTTGGCGCATAATATTTGTAATAAAAATAAAAACACCCGTATCGGCGAGCCTTTAGGTACACAACAAAAATTTTCTCGGTCAGTAGTGAAATTAAATAATCACTCCCGATTTTGTTTTATTCATTCCTGAATCTGTTATACTCATCATTTTTTAATTGTCTAGGATTGTTTTAGCACGCTACTTTTGGAGCATAATGCAAACTCAAATCCTAATTAAAAATGAAAAAGATACTATTAATAATTCCTGCAATGATTTTTGTTTATTCAACGAATGCACAAACTAATGTTTTAGATGAATACATTAAACAAGGATTAGAAAGCAATCTGGTTATAAAACAAAACCAAATGGCCTTAGAAAGTGCCAATTATGCTTTAAAAATCGCAAAGGGATTGTACTTGCCAACCATTAGCACACAATCACGATATACTTTATCGAAAGGTGGAAGAACAATTGATTTTCCTATTGGAGATTTGTTAAATCCGGTTTACAGCACGCTGAATGATCTTCTTGTTTCACAAGGTGGTACAGCCCAATTTCCAATGGTTGAAAATCAACAAATTAACTTTTTACGAGAGAAAGAATACGAAGCAAAATTATCTATTACTCAACCTATATATTATCCATCAATTGCAATTAATAAAAGAATAGAAGAGCAGAAACTCTATATGACACAGACTGAAATGAATCAATTTCAGCGTGAACTAACCTTTCAGATTAAGGAAGCATACTATAATTACATGAAAGTGCTGAATTATTATGATCTTATTCAGAAAACCAAAGAGGTTGTTAAAGAGAATTACAGAGTAAGTTCTAAACTTCTGGAAAACAATATGATTACACGCGATGCATTACTTCGGGCAAAGTCCGAAATAAGTAAAGTAGAACTGATTGAAACAGAAGCTGTTAAAAATAGAGAAATGGCAAAAAGTTATTTCAATTTTATATTAAACCGCAATCTCGATGATGAAATTATTATTGCATCTCAATCTGAAAATTTTTTAACTCTTGATAAATCTGAACTTGCCTCACATGCATTGCAAAGTAGGGAAGAGCTGCAATTATTAGATCAGCAAATCCTAATTATGGACGATGTTGCTGATTTAAACAGAGCAGAGATGTTACCACGATTAATTTTAGCTGCGGACTATGGTATTCAGGGTGAAGACTTAACATTTGATAACGATGCTGATTTTTTGACCGCATCACTGGTGCTTCAGTGGGATATATTTAGTGGAAATACAAAACGCAACAAGAAAAAACAAACACTAATTGAAAAACAGCGCATAGAGTATATTAAAGAAGAGGCTCAGGATAAAATTCAACTTGAGGTAAAACAGGATTTATTTGAAGTAGAACAGCAATATAAAAGCCTGAATCTTGCACAAACAAGATGCAACGAAGCATTCGAGTTTTACAGGATTATTGAAAAACGGTTTCGTTTAGGCGAAGTAGCTTTAATTGAACTCTTTGATGCACGCAACAATATGACCGAAGCAGAAACTCAATTAATTGTTACGCAATATGATTATTTAACTAGTATGGCAAAACTTGAAAAGAGTTCAGCTAAAGTTATTCAATTATAATCTTGTTGTATTCATTTCTTATTTTTTCGTGTTCACTCCAAATGACTTGATATATAAAATGGTATAAGTAAAATTTGCATAAATATTCACATTTAATGTTAAAGAAAATGAAACAGATTACTAAAATATTTAATTTCAAAACTCCTATTTTCCTATTATTATTTGCAGGAGTAGTTGTTAATGGATGCAGTAATATTGAAGCTAACTCTAATAAAGCTGAAGGAAAAGGTATTCCTGTTACTGTCCAAAAAATCGAAATAGAAACAATCTCTCTTCCGGTTCATATTTCAGGGAGTATTAGTTCTAGTAAGGAAAGTCGCTTAAGTTTTAAAACAGGCGGAATAATAAAATCCATTTATGTTAATGAAGGTGATAAAGTAAAAAATGGACAAGTTTTAGCTAAACTCGATTTAAAAGAGATTCAGGAACAGGTTAATCAGGCTGTTGTTGGACTTGAAAAAGCACAAAGAGATTATGAGCGGGTTTCAAACCTTTTTAACGATACTGTTGCCACATTAGAACAGATGCAAAATGCAAAATCGGCCCTAGATGTAGCAAAAGCAAATATGAATATTGCTGAATACAATTTAAAATATTCAACCATTATAGCTCCATCTGACGGTATTATTTTAAAGAAATTTTTTGAAGAAGATGAAATTGCTGGTACAGGGTATCCAATTTTTTATTTTGCTTCTTCTGAAGAAAATTGGCGTTTACTGGTTGGAATATCAGATAAAGATATAGTTAAGTTCAGTTTAGGTGATAAAGCACAAATAATTACCGATGCTTACCCTAACAAAGAATTAAATGCAATTGTTTCAAGAATTGCAAATGCTCCAGGAGAATATACCGGCTTATATGAAATTGAGTTATCCATTATGCAAGTCGATGTAGAACTCAAACATGGTTTATTTGCCAAGGGAGCAATTTTTCCTTCTCAATACATAGATTGTTACAGTTTATCTATTGATGCTGTACAGGAAGGAATTGGTAATAGCATAATGTTTTATTCCGTTTCTGATGATGGTACCACTGCATTAAAAAAGGAAGCTCAGGTTTTAGCAATAAATCAGCTTAAAGTATATATAAATAAAGATGATCTTAAAGATGATTTAATGGTAATTATTGAAAGTCAAAAGGAGATAAAAAACCTTGATAAAATTAATATTATAGAAAACCATGTATTTGCTGCACTAAAGTAAATAAGGTTTTAAATGATTTGTGTAATTAATTGATAAATACTTTATTCACCGTTAATCAAAAAATAAAATGAAAATCCCAAAACTTGCAATAAGTAATTACCAGTTTACAATAATATTGTTTGTTTTAGCAACATTATTTGGCATAATATCTTATTTAACAATGCCAAAAGCTGAAGACCCATTTGTTGAGTATCACACAACAACAGTACTTGTAATAAATCCGGGTTGTTCGCCCGAAGATATGGAAACATTGGTTGCTGATCCATTAGAAAAATCATTTAACCAGATAGAAGGGATTAAAAAAATAACTTCTGAAATATCAGATGGATTATTCTTCTCGTTTGTTGAATTCGAATATGGCGAAGATTATGACAAAAAACATCAGGAAGTATTACAAAAGATTAATGAAGTAAGAAGTGAGTTACCTTCAACCATTGTTAAGTTGGAAGCATTACAACCTTCAATTTTAGATGTTTGTATTTATCAGTTAGCATTTGTTTCAGAAGGAGCATCATCGTCCGAACTTAAAAGTTTTGCTGATGATCTTAAAAAGATTCTGGAAAAAGAATATGGTGTGCGAGCAGTCGATTTACATGCTGGGCACGATCTTGAAGTTCAAATTGCACTTGATATGCAACGAATGGCATCATATAACTTATCTATAGGGCAGGTTATTTCAATACTTCAAAGTGAAAATTTAAGTATTCCTGGCGGTAGTATTGATTTGGGAAATAAAAAGTTCAATGTTTTAACCAGCGGACTATATAAATCGTTGGATGATATAAGCAATACTGTAATAAATGCTGGCCCTGAAGGAATTCTTAGACTAAAAGATATTGCTATCGTAGAATTTGACTACGAAAATCCGGATGTAGTGGCACAATTAAATGGAAAAGAAGCTGTTTGGTTAACAGTGGAGCAGAAAAGTGGTATGAATATTTATACTATTTCTGAAAATATCGATAAAGCAGTAAATGAGTTTAAAAAAAATGTACCTGAAAACATAAAAATTGAAACAGTTTTAAAACAGTCCGATGGTGTAAAAGATCGTGTAAATGATTTCTTTATGAATCTTTTGCAAGGTATCCTATTAGTTGGGATAATCATTTTTATGGCTATGGATTTGCGATCGTCAATTATTATTATGATTGCAATTCCTGTATCAGTTTTTATTGGCATTGGATTAATCGATATTTCCGGCTATGGTATTCAACAAATGACTATTGGAGGTTTAATTATTGTTTTGGGAATGCTTGTCGATTCCAGTATTGTTATGGTACAGAACATTTTTCGTCATATTAGTAAAGGTTTAAAACCATTCGATGCAGCAATTAAAGGAGCTCAGGAAGTTGGTGTTGCATTAGTCAGTTCAACTGTTACAACTATTTTGGCTTTTGCACCAATGTTAATGATGGGTAATGATGTGGGAGATTTTATTCGCAGTATGATTTTAATAGTGATTTATACATTAACAGCATCACTAGTCGTAGCTCTTTGTCTTACACCTTTTTTAAGCAGCATTATTCTGAAAAAAAGAAAAGAACAAAAGAAAACCCCAAGGTTGAATCTTTTTATTGATAATTATTATTCAAAATGGTTGATAGCAGCATTAAACAGACCAAAACTTATAATTGCCATTAGCTTGTTATTCTTCTTGTCATCTATTTCCTTGCTGCCATTAATAGGAGTTAGTTTCTTTCCAAAAGCTGAAAAAACTCAGTTAATGATAACAGTTAAAGGTATTGAAGGAACCAATTTAGAAAACACAAAAAAAGCGATACAATATGTTGAGTCTGTTATTGATACTCTGCCTAAAGTACAGGAAATTGCTAGTACTATTGGCGAAGGAAACCCGCAGGTATATTATAATATGTTACAGCCGAATCCAGCATCAAATTTAGGTCAGGTATTTGTTGTGCTCGATAAATCAGCATTAGAATCAATGGATAAAATTATTGCCGATTTGCGTTTGGTTTTTAATAATTACCCGAGTGCCAAAATTGAAGTTAAAGAGTTCGTTCAAGGTCCACCAGTTGATGCTCCTGTGCAAATCCGATTATTTTCTGAAAATCTTGATGATTTAAAGAAAGTTGCTATGAAAACGGAAGATATTTTTAAAAATACACCTGCACTAATTAATATTAATAATCCTTATTCAGTTGATAAAACTGACCTTAAGATAAAGATTAATCGCGAAAAGGCTGGTAATATGGGCGTTAATGTAGCCGATATTGATTATATGGTTCGTGCTACAGTAAATGGGATAGATATTGGAATTTATCAGGATAAGTTTGGTGATAAATATGATATGATTATTAAGTCAGATCAATCAGTAAAAAATAATTTAGACTGGTTTGATAAAGCATATGTTAAAACATATTCCGGAGTTCAAGTGAAATTATCGCAAATTGCCGATATTGAGTTTGATAAGAATATAAAACAAATTGATCATTATAAATTAGACCGATTTGTATCTATAACTGCCGATGTTGATGAATCAGTTCAATCTATTGATGCTGCCACGAAACAAGTTGTAGCTCAATTGGATGCAAAAGAGCTACCCGTTGGAACAACCTATATGGTTGGTGGTGAACAGGAAAGTCGTAACGATAGTTTTGGTGGATTAGGAAAAGCTTTATTAATTGCCATGTTTGGAATCTTTGCTGTGTTAGTTTTACAATTTAAATCATTTAAACAACCTTTAATCATTTATACAGCTATTCCATTATCAATCTCGGGGGCTTTCATTACACTTTTTATTTTAGGTTACTCTTTTTCATTTATGGCTTTTGTTGGTTTAACAAGTTTAATGGGAATTGTAGTAAACACCAGTATTATTTTGGTTGATTATGCTAACCAGTTAAAAGAAGAAGGTTTAAGTAGCTATGATGCAGTTGTAGAGTCTTCAAAAACAAGATTTACACCAATTTTATTAACTACAATAACAACGGTGGCAGGTTTATTACCTTTAACAATTTTTGGCGGTAATATGTGGGCTCCAATGGGATGGGCAATAATTGGAGGATTACTATTTTCAACTTTATTAACGTTACTATTAGTACCTGTTCTATATCTTATGTTCTCAAGCGAAAAAAAGAATTTTGCTGTTGAATAAGTTTTTCAAGAATTTCAAGAATAATTTTTTGTTAATTTGATGTTGTAAATATTCAATTATGAAATTAAACTGGCGCACATTTAAATGGCTTGCAATTGTTGGTTCTTTGCCTCCTTTATATTTCCATTTACGGGCATTGATTTTGGATGAATATGT
>MENE01000179.1:22819-31665 GCA_001769005.1 Bacteroidetes bacterium GWA2_31_9b
TACAAAAAGTATCACCCTGGAAAAAAAATGTTGCAAAAAGAATATTAGCTGAAGCTTTATTGACTTTTTTTACAGTTATGGTAGGAATGCTAATATTATCTAAGTTTACTTTTGGAATGCATTGTAAAATGTTTCCCGAAAAGTTAACATATACGCATCATTTATTCGAAGAGTTAACTACAGGAATGGTTCTATGGGCAATATTAATAAGTGTAAAGGAAGGAGTGTATTTTTTTAATCTATGGAAAGATGAATTAGTTTTATCCCAAATACTTCAAAAAGAAAAAGTAGAATCACAACTGGAAGCACTGCGTAATCAGGCAAACCCGCATTTTTTATTTAATAGTTTAAATACGCTTTCATCTCTTGTACATTCCGATCCTGAAAAAGCTGAAGAGTTTATTAATCAATTTGCATCTGTATACAGGTATGTTTTAAATATTCAGGATAAGAATGTTGTAACTTTAAGAGATGAACTTGAATTTTTAAAATCATATTTGTTTTTACAAAAAATTAGATTTAGCGAAGGACTTAATTATAAAATAGATATTGAAGAGTACTTAAAAGATTATTTTATTGTTCCTTATTCACTCCAAATTTTAGTTGAAAATGCGATTAAGCATAATATTGTTAGTAGGGAGAATTCCCTAAACATTCATATTTATATCGATAATCTAAAAGTATATGTAAAGAATAATATTCAACTTCGAGAAGAAGATATTAGTTCAAATGGCCTTGGATTATCGAATTTGCGTAAACGATATTTCCATTTGGCAGGTATTATGCCCGAAATTAGTCAATCAGATAAGGAGTTTATTGTTAGTATTCCTTTGTTAAAACCCGAAAAAAAAGAAGAGAATAAAAAAAACGATCATGATGAATGTTGTAATCATAGAAGACGAAAGTTTCGCGGCAGAAAAACTTGAACGGTTGCTAAAAGAACTCGATCCTGATATCAAGGTTCTTTCAAAAATCGAATCGGTTAAAAATGCAGTTATCTGGTTAAAGGAAAATAATCCTGATCTAATATTTCTGGATATTCATTTGGCCGATGGGTTGTGTTTTCGAATTTTTGATGAAGTGGAAATTAAAACACCCATAATATTTACTACTGCTTATGATCAATATGCTATACAAGCTTTTAAAGTAAATAGTGTTGATTATCTCTTAAAACCAATTAACAAATTTGATTTAGCACAGAGCTACGAAAAATTCAGGTCATATCACCAAAAAGAAAATAAAATGGATTATCAAGCTTTAAAAGCCATGATAGTTGATATGAAAGAAAAAAAATTCCAGCAACGTTTTTTGGTTGTTCAGGGTGATTCTATTAAAACTATACTTGTTAATGATATTGCATATTTTTTTGCCGATGGTAAGTACACTTTTTTAGTTGAAAGAGCAGGCGAACGCTTTTTAATTGATACTACACTTGAACATTTAACCACAGTGCTTGATCCAACTTATTTTTTTAGAATTAACAGACAAATTATAATTCAAATCGATAGCATTAAAAAAATGAATACATGGTTCAGTCGTAGAATTAAATTGGATTTAGTTCCCTCTTTTGAAAAAGAAACCATTGTTAGTACTGAGCGAGTAAAGGATTTTAAGGAATGGTTAAATCAGTAAATTAGTAAGATAATAAAAATTTTCAAGAAATAATGTTATTTAAGACACTATCCTT
This sequence comes from Bacteroidetes bacterium GWA2_31_9b, assembly GCA_001769005.1. GTDB lineage: Bacteria > Bacteroidota > Bacteroidia > Bacteroidales > UBA12077 > UBA12077. The sequence goes on from MENE01000179.1 coordinate 24,507, forward strand.
ATACTTTGTGTAAGAAACTGTTTAAATTTTAATGATTATAAAAACAGTAAGAAAAATACTATAAATTGAACCACAATAGCAAAAAACACATAGCAAACTATGTGATAAATCTATGATTCCTATGTGCCTATGTGGTATAAAATAATGATATATATTAATTTTGTATGAAATTTAAACAGTCTCTAAATATAAAATACCGGAGTTTAGATTTTTATATCTGAACAAATAATTTCCATCAAATGATTTATTATTTTTTTTTTTAATATACTACTTCTAATTAATTGATAATAGACACATAATCAGGAATATAAGATTTACTGGAATTAATAAAGTAGTTTATCTACAAATGATAATTCGCCAAAATGATTGATATTATCAAAATATTATGTAATTTACATATTGTACAATAAGACAGATTTTTTAAATAAAAAAGATATTTTTTGGATTCTACAAGCCTTGTAAAGATTATTTTCACACGGCTTTTCTACTTTTTTCTTGCTGATTTAAACTTTAAGAAAATATTGTTTTTTTTTGTTAAATATTATATAAAATATAATTATGCAATTAAAATTTTCAATTTCGCGTAAACTAATAATTGGATTTGGTGTATTGATAATATTGTCAATTGCGTCATCAGCTTTAACATATAGGATTTTAACTCAAAATCAGGAGTTGAACAATAAAATAAATAAACTGAATAATCCGTCAATTCAATACCTTAATGAGCTTTATTCTATAGTTGAAGAATCTAAGTTGCTTATTAAAAATTGGGTTTTTATAGAAAAACATTCCGATACTAAAGACAAATTGAGAATTATAAATATTTATAAAAAAGATTTTCCACAATTAGAATTACAAATAGCTCAATTGAAAGTTAATTGGGAAAAAAAGGATCAGGAAACTTTCGATAAAATCATTTTATCAATAAAAGACACTCTTTTTCCACAACATCAATTAATTATGAGTGCCTTAAACAGTTTTGAAAGCTATAATGATCCAATGGTATTATTTGAAATTGAACCAATGGTTACCGAGGGTGGCGAAACCATTTTAATTACAGATAGTATACTTAAGAATTTAAAAGAATTGCTAAATATTAAGAAAAATGAAAATAGTGAAGTTTATAAGCAAATGACAAGTTCTTTTAATTTCTTTAAATTTTTTATTATTTTAAGTGGCATTTTATTATTGCTCTTTTCATTGTTTGCAGCAACTTATATCATTTCAACATTTAAAAAATCTGTTAATAAAGTATTAAAAGTAGTAGATGATCTTTCTAATGGACAACTTAATACGAATTATGATATTTCTGGTTCTGATGAAATGTCGTTAATACTTTATAATTTGAAAAGAACTCTTGAAAATATTAAAAATATTGTAACTTCTATCATAGATGGTGCAAATAATGTTCAGGATACTAGTAATGAATTGAAAGATAATTCACAAATATTATTAGAAGGAGCAAATAGGCAAGCATCTTCTGCTGAAGAGGTTTCTTCATCAATGGAAGAAATGGTTTCAAATATTCAACAAAATGCTAATAATGCATCACAAACAAATAAAATTTCAAATAATGTAGCAAACGATGCAGTTGAATTAAAAAAAATATCAGATAAAAGTGTTACATCTATAAAGAATATATCGAATAAAATAAAGATTATAAATGACATAGCTTTTCAGACAAATATTTTGGCTCTTAATGCTGCAGTTGAAGCAGCACGAGCAGGTGAACATGGAAGAGGATTTGCTGTTGTTGCAGCAGAAGTTCGAAAATTAGCTGAAAAAAGTAAATTGTCTGCAGATGAAATAATCGATTTATCAACAATAAGTGAGTTAGCTTCAGAAGAGACGGGTGGATTTTTAAATAAAATAATTCCTGAAATTGAAAAAACGGCAAAATTAGTTCAAGAAATATCAGCAGCTAGTAATGAACAAAATTCAGGTGCTGATCAAATTAATACTGCTTTATTAGAATTAACAAATGTAATTCAACAAAACGTTTTAGCTTTTGATAAATTGGCTTCAAATGCCAATAATTTAAACGAACAGGCAGAAATACTTAATAAAGTTATCCAGTTCTTTAAAATAGAATAAAGATGTAATTAGCAAAAAATTGTATTAATAACTGAAAAAATATATATCAAGGAAAGATATTTATTTTTACTTTATTTTTATAAATAAATTTAAAATGTATTTTTTATGAAAATTTTAAGAAAGATATTAATTATTAATTTACTGTTACTAATTTCATTTTCAACTTTTGCTCAACTTGAGAAAGTACAAGCAGCATTTATATATAATTTTACCAAATATTTAGAATGGCCTGCTGAATACAGTAGCGGTGATTTTGTTATAGGTGTTATTAATAGCCCTGAAATGTTGTCTAAACTTAATGCCATGGTAGCTGCAGGGAAGTTGGTGGGAACGCAAAAAATAATTATAAAATCATATAGTTCAATAAATGAGGTTTCAAATTGTCATTTAGTTTATTTGCCATCGAATTTATCAGGAAAATTAGCTGAGTTAATTAGTATCATTAAAGGAAAGAGTACTATAATTGTAACTAGTGGCAATGGTTTGGCGCAGATAGGATCAGATTTTAATTTTATTATTTTAGGAGATAAACAGAATTTTGAGATTAATAAAACAAATATTAAAAGCAAAAACATTGTTCTTAGTTCAAAACTTGAACAACTTGCTGTTAAAGTGTATTAATTAAATTTTTTATTTAAGAATTAAATTTTAAGCCGGGTTTTTAACTTGGCTTTTTTAATCTTTCCCCAAACTATTTTATTTGATCCAGAAATATTCTAAATTAAGAATACTATTGAAAAAAAAAGAAAACTGAGAAAATCATCACTTGACATCCTAAATTCTATTTTGTACATTTGTTATTACCCTGACCTACCAAAATATAATTTAATCAAACTATATTGTTTTTTAAACAATTGTAAACTAAAACTACATTTTATGAAAAAAAAATGGTTAAACTTTGTTTTTGCTCTAGTTTTACTTTCTGGGGTAAACAATAGTATCAATGCTCAAACAACAGCAGATACTCTTTCAATCGATGACTATTATAGTATGTCTATTGAAGAACTAATGAATATTGACGTTGTTTCTGCTTCTAAAGTAAAACAGAAACAATCAGATGCTCCAAATATTATTACTGTAGTTCCACAAAATAAAATTAATCAGTATGGTTGGTTAAGTATAAATGATATTTTATACTCACAACCGGGGTTTCAACCATCTTACGACTATGAAAGAAGAACTGTTGGATTTCGTGGAATGTCTGAAGGATGGAATAATAATCATTACTTAATGCTTGTTGATGGAATTCCATTTAACGATAATTTATACGGAACAGCTTATACCTGGGAAATAACCCCATTAATTTTTACAAACTCAATGGAGATAATTAGAGGAGCCGGTGGTGCTTTATATGGTACGAGTGCAATGAATGGTGTAATAACTTTAAATACAAGCAATGCAGAAAATTTTGATGATTTTGGCATTGCACGTTTTCGAGTTGAAACCAACAACAGCCAGGTTTATGATTTTGCAGTTGGCAACGAAGGTGATAATTTTGGTTTGGTTTTAGCATTTAATCATTATGAAACTGCAGGTAATGAATATAATTCTTATGATGCATCAGGAAGGGAAGATGCATTTGGTAACCTTATAAAATATAAAACTTTTGATCAAAGAAGTAGTTCCTATTTATTTGCTAAAGTTTATGGAAAAGGTAAATTGGAAGGTTTATCTTTCCAATATCATGAACAACAATGGGATTTTAAAACAGGTCATGGTTGGTTATTCACAATTCCTGATGAACCTGAAAATATGAAAGAATATCGTCGAATATTCGCGCTTAAATATGCAACCCATAAAGATAAAATATTTAATTGGGAGGCTGCCGCCAAATACCAGAAACATGGTGTTGATTGGGATATGCGTTACCAATATGATGGTCAAGGAGATAATTTTTTCCCACATGGATTAAATGAATATTTAAGAACAGATGGTGAAGATATTTGGGCACGATTGCAAGGAGAGTTTAATTTAAAAAACCATATAATTATTGCAGGCGTTGAAGGAGATATTTTTTTATATAACGGTGATGAAGCACATAATGCTAATTACGATATGAATACATGGTTAATAAATCCTGATACTTTTAATGTAACCTATTCTTTAGATCCTTGGTTTGAATATGTAGATGACAAACCGGTTAAAAATATAGCAGTTTATGCTCAATATATGTCTCCAAAGTTTTTCGATAAGTTACAAATAACTTTAAGCGGTCGTTACGATCAAATGTTTTTCGAATATGATAGCGATTTAGAGAATAATACTGAAGCACTAAAAAACAAAAACTTCAGTATGTTTACTCCAAGAATTGCTACAGTTTATAATTTAAACGAAGATATTACAGTAAAAGCAATATTTGGTAAGGCATTTAGAACTCCTGCTCCTACTGAAATGTTTGGTTCAAATACATATACTTTGGCATCTAATATAGAACAATTAGAACCTGAAGAATCTACTAATTTTGATTTAGGTTTTGATTGGAAAGTAAATGATAATATTAATTTCAGATTAAATGGCTTTTGGGTTAATTTCGAAAACATAATTGCATATAGCATCGCAAATTATAATTTAAGTACAAATATATTTTCACAGGAAACAGCAGGTTTCGAAACTGAGTTTCAAGTTGCATTTGGAGATTTTTCAGGATTTGCGAATTTAACGTATGCAACTCGTTTAGACGAAACAATTGCAGACAGTACAATAACTGAAAGTAAAGATAAAGTTACCTGGGCACCACCAATTACTGCAAATATTGGATTACTCTATAATCATAAAAATTTTTACACGTCTTTATTATTTCATTATCAGGGAGAAGTTGAAAGAAGAAATTTAGAAAATGATATTCATAGATCTAAAACTGTTGAAGCATGGATAAATATCGACCTTAAATTTGCTTATAAAATCACTCAAAAAATTGAATTTGGTTTAACTATTAAGAATTTAACCGATTCAGAAAGATTCATTATTAAAAATTATGCATACCCATTTGATTATCGTTTAGAAGAAAGATCAATATTGTTCGATTTATTATTTAGATTCTAATATTTTACTATTTACAACCAATTATAGGCTATAAGCATTTTTGCTTATAGCCTATTTTTTTGAAAAACACCTATAATTTGTAAAAAGGATTTAGTCTATTTTACGTAAGACTTGTAGTTTTTAATGTGTTATTACACCAGTAAAGATTTGGAATTACAAATTAATGAATCAAGTAATACATAAAAAAACCAGTGAACATCACTGGTTTAAAATCTGCCAACCTATTTTAGGACTATAATACACATATAATTATATACTTATTCATCACCAATTTCTTTATCATCTTTTGATATATGAGTTTCTTCGTCGTCATCTTCATCTAATGCAGAAACCAAATCTCCCGATAATGAACCACCAAGTTTTTTAACAAATGATTCCTGTTGTTTTTTTAACTTTTCATATTCAGAAACCTTTCTTTCAAGATCTGCTTCACGTCGAGCCGATTCTTCTTGTGTCGCCTGTAATTCTTCCATATTCTGGCGCATTTCTTCTTCCTGTGCTTTCATTTCTTCAGCCTGCTGACGTGTGGTTTCTAGAAGTTGAGCAGTACGAATATTAATTTTTACTGATGATAATGTTGCAGCAATATTTTCGCCAATTTTTTCAACAAATTCAATCTGATATTTTTCAAATTCTTTAAACGATGCCATTTCAATAACACCATAAACATCATCATTAATTTTTAAAGGAACAATGAGTAAGCTCCTTGGATTTTCATCACCTAAACCTGAAGTAATTGTAACATATTTATCTGGAATATCTGTCATATAAATAGTTTCAGCTTCCTGAACCGACCTACCTATAAGTCCAACACCCATTTCGATTCGTTTTTCAAGGAATTTTTTACGACTATAAGCATAAGCACCACTCAACTCAATGTGTTTATCGTGTCGTTCATCATCATTAATTAAAAACAAACCTCCCTGATTGGCATCGCAGTATTTAACAAGATTGCTTATAATTTCGTAATTAAGTTTATCAATATTGTCGTTATTCTGACGTAAAATCTCACTGAATTTTGCTATTCCGTGTGAAGCCCAGTTGCGTTGTGAATCTTCTTTTTTTCGTCGTTCATCTTCCTCGTCGGCATGTTTAAGATTCATTCGCATTGTAAGCAAACCATTACCTAAATCATCCTCGTCACTCAAAGGAACAAACTGACTTTCAAAATTTCCTTTTCCAATTTCGAGCGCAAATTCTGTTGTTTCTTTTAACCCACGAATTAACTCGTTAAGTTCAGCTGCCATATCCCCAATTTCGTCGTGCGACTCTTTTAATCGTTGTTTTGGCATAATTCCTTTTGCCATTAATGCTAAACGTTCTCTGAATGATTTTATTGGTTTTATTATTTGGTTTGCAAGATACAAAGCAGAAATTATTGCAAGAATTATAAGAAAAACACCAGTGATATATATATAATTTTCAAGCTTGATGAATGATTGATCCATGTTTTTTCTTTCTTCCTTTACTTTTGATTGTAATCTGGAAGTAAGTGTATTTAATCGTTCAACAATATTATCACTTAAAATAATAATATCACCACCTTCTTCAACCGATGGATAAATATCAAACATCATCATATAGCTATCTTCATAACTTTCTAATGAGTTGAGTTTGTCCATTATAGCCTGATGCATAGGGAATAAAGTGTCTCGAATTGCAATATGTATATCGTTAAAACACTTTTGTTCCTCTGGTGTCCATTTATTTATTAAATCCGATAAATTATTATGTGTTTCAGGATACAGCTTTTTATGTAGCTCCTGAAGTTTTAATTTATCAGGGGTATCTTGTTTTTTATCAATATAGACCCAGTTTTTAATAAGCATTTTTGAACTTACAATCATATTGGAAAGATTGCCAAGCGTTTCTGCTGATGGTGAATAAACATTAGAAATTTCTTTATTATTTTTAATGCTTTTCTGAAGTGTATTATTTATAAAAAAGCTATTGGCAAATATGGCTAAGGTTATAATCCCAAAGCTAAATATTAATCGTCTGGCAATAGTAAATCTAAATTTCA
>MENE01000179.1:31694-44890 GCA_001769005.1 Bacteroidetes bacterium GWA2_31_9b
TGCTTATGATATGAAAATCTGCTATATAATGGCATTATTCAAAAATATTTTCAGGGTATTCTATAGATGCTAGAAACAATCCGTGAGCAGGAACTGAAATGCCTGCATTACTTCGGTTTTTACTTTCAATAATTTCAATAAAATCATCGAGAGTAATTTTTTCCTTTCCTACATCGATTAATGTTCCAACAACAGCCCGTACCATATTTCTCAGAAATCGATCGGCTTTAATTTCAAATTGAAGTTTATAATTATCTATGGTCCATTGAGATTTAAAAATCTTGCAATTATTTGTTTTAACATCGGTATGTAACTTACTGAAACTGGTAAAATCGGTATACAATAAAAGTATGTCTGATGCCTGGTTCATTAAATCAATATTAAGCTTATGTGGAAAATACCACGAAGTTTCTTCTAAAAATGGATCTTTTTGTTGATGTATATAGTATAAGTATGTTCTGGAAATAGCATCAAAACGTGCATTGGCATCTGCTTTAACAGAAAAAATTTGTTGAATAGAAATATCTTTTGGCAAGAAACTATTTAGTTTATAAATTAGTGTATTATCAATATGTAAACTGGTATTTTCAGAATCGAAATGTGCAATATAATACAATGCATGAACTCCTGTATCTGTTCTACCTGCTCCGGTTAAATCAATCTTCTCGTTTAATATAGTTGATAATGCTTTTGTAATAACCTCCTGAATAGTAATTCCATTGGGCTGTATTTGCCATCCACAGTAATTTGTACCCTTATAGCTTAATTGAATGAAATATCTCAAAGTAGAATTATTTAATATTTACAAAACTAATAAAAAATGCCTAAAATGCCTAAAATGCATAACTTGCCTGCCGGTAGGCAGGAATGCCTAAAATGCCTGTCGACAGGCAGGAGTGCATAAGAAAATCTAAACACCCTTCTATATTAAAAAAACAATTCGTAATTCGTAATTCGTAATTCGTAATTTTTTCTGACTTATGGTTTCTTAAAAAAAATTAACATTTCTTAACAGATTTAAAATTTAATATTGTATCGATTTTACAATAACAGAAGTAGAATTAGTACAATTTATTTTTTTTCAAACAAATTAATTTTTATGTATCTTTTGTAAATTTTAAACTTATGAACGAAACAGTTGATGTTAAAGAACTAAACGACCGAATTCAAAAAGAAAGTTCCTTTGTAGACTTGGTAAAAATGGAAATGGGTAAAGTAATTGTAGGTCAGAAACATTTGGTTGATTCTTTGCTTATCGGTTTACTCTCTAACGGGCATATTTTACTTGAAGGTGTACCAGGTTTAGCAAAAACATTAGCTATTAATACTTTAGCTAATACAATAGATGCTAAATTCAGCAGAATTCAGTTTACACCCGATCTTTTACCTGCCGACCTTATTGGTACTATGATTTATAGTCAAAAAAGGGAAGAATTTATCGTGAAAAAAGGTCCAATTTTTACCAATTTTGTTTTGGCCGATGAGATTAACCGTTCGCCTGCAAAAGTACAGAGTGCTTTACTTGAAGCTATGCAGGAACGACAAGTTACTATCGGAGATCAGACTTATCCTTTGGAAGAACCTTTTCTTGTGTTAGCTACACAAAATCCAATTGAGCAAGAAGGTACTTATCCGCTACCTGAAGCACAGGTCGACAGGTTTATGCTTAAAGTAATTGTTGATTATCCAAAAATTGAAGAAGAGAAATTAATTGTTCGTCAGAATGTTGCTAAACAATTTCCAAAGGCAAGTACAATTTTAAAACCACAAAATATTATTGATGCTAGAAATGTGGTAAAAGATGTGTATCTTGACGAGAAAATTGAGAAATATATTCTCGATATTGTTTTTGCAACACGATTTCCGGAAAACTACGGCTTAGAAAAGTTTTCTGCTATGATTAATTATGGTGGTTCACCAAGAGCAAGTATTAATCTTGCAATGGCATCTAAAGCTTATGCATTTATTAAGCGAAGAGGTTATGTTATACCTGAAGATGTAAGAGCTATATGTCATGATGTTTTACGTCACAGAATTGGTTTATCATACGAAGCCGAAGCAGAAAATATTACTACCGAAGATATTATAACGGAAATCCTGAATACTATTGAGGTGCCCTAGTTATAAACATCTTTATTATGAAAAAAATAATTGTACTTCTGTTAATTGTAGTTTCGAGCTTACACGTTCTTGGTCAAAATTTTGTTGGTGCTCATAAATTGGAAATAAAAAAACAAATGAGCGAAAACCATAAAGACTTTTACTTTGCTAAAGAGGTTTTTGGAGGTAAAAGTAACTTTATTAAATACGAAGATTTCGATGGTTATCGCACATTGCTTTTTGTTCTTAACGATGATGGATATTGTAAATATAGTCAGCTGATGTGTGATTATGGCTTTTTAAAGCAAACCATCGATTCGTTAAACTTGCAATTTGAGTATAAAAATGATTTAACCTGGTACGATTATAAAACAGGTAAATCCAATTTTGTGATCAAGATAAAAAAAGAAGAATGGTATTTTTCTGTAATAACAAGGAAGCTCGAAGAATGATGTATAAATCATTAAATAGAAAAAATTGTGGAAGCTTCAGAACTACTCAAGAAAGTACGAAAAATTGAAATAAAAACCAGGGGCTTATCAAAAAATATCTTTGCCGGCGAATACCACAGTGCCTTTAAGGGTAGGGGTATGGCTTTTAGCGAAGTTCGTGAATACCAATATGGCGATGATATTCGTTCAATTGATTGGAACGTTACTGCCCGGTTTAATCATCCATATATTAAAATATTTGAAGAAGAACGTGAATTAACCGTAATGTTACTGGTTGATATTAGCAATTCGCGTGTTTTTGGAACTCAATCGAAACTAAAGAAAAATCTTATTACTGAGTTAGCTGCAGTCCTTTCATTTTCAGCAATTCAGAATAACGATAAAATTGGAGTGATACTATTTAGCGATAAAATCGAAAAATTTATTCCTCCAAAAAAAGGACGATCACACATTCTTCGAATTATTCGCGAACTCATTGAATTTACTCCTGTAAATAGCGGAACAAACATTTCCGAATCACTCAGGTATCTTACAAACGCTATAAAAAAACGTAGTACAGCTTTTATTATTTCTGATTTTATTGATGATGATGAAAATACCGGATTGCCTCGATTCGATGAAGCTCTTCGAATAGCTAATAAAAAACACGATGTTATTGCATTACGTATTTACGATCAAAGAGAAAAGGAAATTCCAGATATTGGATTGATTCGTTTAAAAGATGCAGAAACCGGTGAGAATTCATGGATTGATACATCAAGCCTTAGCTTAAGAAATCATTATTCTAAATGGTGGAAAAACTATGATCGATATACCGATGATGTATTAAAGAAAGCAGGTGTTGATAATATTTCTATTAGCACCGAAGAAGATTACGTAAAACCATTAATTCAATTATTCAAAAAACGATAATTAAAAACAGATTAATATTTTCAATAAAAAATGAGAGTTAGAAAAAAATATACTTTGTTGAATAGTTTTATCATACTGTTAGTACTGATTTTTTCTTCAGCATTTAACTTATGTGCACAAAATATTACTGTTGAAGCAGCTTTGGAAAAACAGGAGATTTTAATTGGCGATCAGATTGTATTAAATTTAAAACTTTTACAACCTATAAATGAAACTGTTGAATTTCCTGTTTTTAACGAAAAACTTACTGATACAATTGAAATTATAAGTCAATCAAAGTTTGATACAACCGATTTAAAAAATGGAAGTGTTTTAATTCAAAAAAATATTTTAATAACAGCCTTTGATTCAGGTTTTTACAAAATATCTCCAATAGCATTTTTACATAAATCAAAAAATAGTACTGATACTTTAAAAACAAAACCATTTTGGTTAAAAGTAAATACTGTACAACTTGATACCACTAATGTTATAAAAGATATCAAAGCTCCTTACAGAGCTCCTATTGGATTTTATGAGATTTTACCCTGGGCTCTCGGAGTTATTGGTTTAGCAATAATTGGGTTTATTATTATTTATATTATTCGAAAGATCAAACGAAAAGAACCAATATTTAGAAGGTTTAGACCAGTAGAACCTGCACATATTATTGCATTAAGAGAATTAGAAAAACTTAAAAATGATAAACTGTGGCAACACGAAAAAATCAAAGATTATTATACACGGCTTACTGATATCATTAGAATTTATTTATCGAACCGCTATGCTATAAAAACATTAGAATGTACTAGCGAAGAGATTTTGCAGTCGCTGAAACAATCTGAATTTGATGATGATAAATCGTTTTCAATTTTAAAAGATCTGTTTCAAACTTCTGGTTTGGTTAAGTTTGCAAAATTCAAGCCTATGTCCGAAGAGAATGAGAGATGTTTAATAGGTGCATATGAATTTGTTGACAGAACAAAGTTGATAATTATTGAGAATAATGAAGGTACCGATTCGGTTAATGAAAAAGTTGTTGAAACAGTAAAAAATTAATATTGATATTATTTTATGAACAATATAACTTTTGCAAATCCAAATTTACTTTACTTACTCATTTTAATTATACCTATTATTATATGGTATATTTTAAAGAATAAAACATTTACAGCAAGTTTGCAAATAAGCACGCTTAAAGCAATACCAAAAGATCATTTTACATTTAAGCACATATTACGTCATGTTATATTTGCATTCAGAGTGATTGTTCTTTCTTTGTTAATTGTAGCATTAGCACGTCCACAATCAACATTAAACTGGAAAAATGTATCTACTGAAGGAATAGATATTGTCCTTGCTTTGGATATATCGAGCAGTATGCTTGCAATGGATTTTAAACCCGACAGGCTTGAAGCAGCAAAAGATCTGGCTATTCAATTTATTTCAGGCAGACCAAGTGATCGAATTGGACTTGTTGTATTTAGTGGTGAAAGTTTTACTCAGTGTCCATTAACATCTGATCATAAGGTTGTAATTAATCTTTTCAGAGATATTAAAAGTGGAATGATCGAAGATGGTACTGCTATTGGATTAGGCCTTGCAAATGCAGTTGGTAGAATAAAAGATAGTGAAGCAAAAAGCAAAGTAATTATTTTACTTACCGATGGTGTAAATAACCGGGGTTCAGTAGCTCCATTAACTGCTGCCGAATTAGCAAACACGTTTGGCATTAGGGTTTACACTATTGGTGTTGGAAGCATGGGTAATGCTCCATATCCTTTTAATACTGTATATGGTGTTCAGGTACAAAATATACCTGTAGAAATTGATGAAGATATTTTAACCAAAATTGCTGATGTAACTGGTGGTAAATATTTTCGAGCAACAAACAATGAAAAATTACGACAGATTTATAATGAGATTGATCAACTTGAAAAATCAAAAATCGAAGTAAAAGAATACAGTCAGAAAAACGAAGAATATTTAAAATTTGTTTTAGCTGCCCTTGTTCTATTATTAATTGATATATCGTTACGTTTTACAATTTTACGTCAAATACCTTAAAAACTTAAAATATGTTTCGTTTTGGGAATCCTGAATATTTGTATTTGTTAATTATAATACCTGCTTTAATAATACTATTTTTTGTTTCTGAGTATTATAAAAAACAAGCATTAAAAAAATTTGGTGACATAAATATTCTCGAAGAGCTTATGCCACTTGTTTCAAAGAGTAAACCTCTTATTAAATTAATACTTGTTCTTAGTGCCATATTTACTATTGTATTTGCATTATCCGATCCTCAGTTTGGTTCTAAACTCGAAAAGGTTAAAAAGAAAGGTTCTGAAATTATTATTGCGCTTGATGTTTCGAACAGTATGTTATCCGAAGATATTCAACCAAATCGTTTGGAAAGAGCAAAGCAGGCAATTTCAAAATTAACCGAAAGACTTGAAAATGATCGTTTAGGAATAATTGTATTTGCAGGCGATTCTTATATTCAAGTTCCTATGACTACTGATTATGCAGCAGTTAAGGTTTTTATATCATCAATAAATACAAACATTGTATCTAAACAAGGAACAGCTATTGGTTCAGCTATAAATTTAGCCGTGAACTCTTTTACTCCTGAAACAGAAATGGATAAAGCTCTAATAATTATTACCGATGGTGAAAATCATGAAGATGATGCTGTTGCTGCAGCTGAACTGGCAAGTGAAAAGGGAATAACAATACATACTATCGGTATGGGAAGTGTTGATGGGGCTCCAATTCCAATTCGCAAAGAAAATGGACAAACAATTTTCCAAAAAGATAATGAAGGAAATGTTGTTGTAAGTAAACTTGATCAGGCTGCTTTACAACAAATTGCTTCTGCTGCAAATGGAATATTTATCCGAGCGAATAATACTCAAATAGGATTAAATAAATTATTCGAACAAATCAATAAAATGGAAAAACAAGAAATTGAAACCAAAGTTTTTACCGAATTTGAACATAGGTTTCAATATTTGCTGGGCTTAGCTTTTATTTTTCTGGTTATTGATTTTATTATACCTGAACGTAAAAGTAAATGGTTTGCTAATTTTAAACTTTTTAAAATAAACGTATAAAAATGAAATGGGTTAAACTTATAAGTATTTATCTGTTAGTTTTAATTGCAGTTAACGTATTTGCTCAAAAAGAGCGTAAGTATATTCGTAAAGGAAACAAAGAATACGAGAAAGAGAATTATCAAAACTCTGAAGTTGAGTATAGAAAAGCGATTGACAAAGATAAAAACTCGTATCATGCTTCTTTTAATATTGGTGATGCATTATATAAGCAAGAAAAATATGAAGAAGCTGCAAATCATTTTAACGAACTTACTGGTACTAAATTACCGAACGATGATGCTTCAAAAATTTACCATAATATTGGCAATTCGCTTGTAAAAGGTCAGAAACTAAAAGAAAGTATTGACGCATATAAAGAAGCATTAAGAAAAAATCCAAACGATATGGATACCAAGTACAATCTTGCTTATGCCCAAAATATGATGAAAAAGCAACAAGAACAGCAAGATAAAGACAAAGATAAAGATAAGGACAAAGACAAAGACAAGAAAGACAATAAGGAGAATCAGAATAACCAGGATCAACAAAATAAAAAAGATCAGCAGGATAAACAGCAGCAACAACAGCAACCACAAATTTCTAAAGAAGATGCTCAGCGATTGTTGCAAGCGTTGGCAAACGATGAGAAAAAAACTCAAGAGAAAGTAAACAAAGAAAAGGTAAAAGCAGCAAAAGTGAAACTTGAAAAAGATTGGTAGTAAAGTCAGAATACAGAAGTCAGAAGTCAGAAAACATTTTAGTGTAATTTATATTGATTTTAGAGTAAGATGAAAATGAAAAGGTGGTTTTTAATAGTTTTTGCATTTTTAACAACTTGTATTTATGCACAGGATGTTACTTTTAATGTATTGGCACCAAAAGTAGTTGAAGTGGGGCAGCAGTTCAGGTTAATTTTTTCTGTAAATGCCCAAGCGGAAGGATTTACACCGCCAAATATTCAGGATTTTGCAATACTTGCTGGTCCGAGTACTTCTACATCGAGCAATGTGAGCATTATGAATGGTAAAGTAACACAAAATTATGAGTTAAAATATTCATACATTCTTGAAGCCACCAAAGAAGGACAATTTACTATTCCTTCAGCAGAAATTGTTGTAAATAAAAAGAAATATGTATCAAATTCATTTACTATTGAAGTCATCAAAGGATCAGGAAATAAAACTGCACCAACTACAAATCAAACAAATCAACAACAAAACGAAAGTGTAAATACTGCAAATGTATCATCATCGGATCATTACCTGAAGGTAATTGTCAGTAAAACTAAAGTTCGTCGCGAAGAACACTTTATTGCTACAGTTAAGTTGTATTCACGACTAGGAATAACAAATTTTGGTGAATATAAAGTACCGTCATTTGATGGATTTATTACTGAGAGAATTGATATACCTCCATTATCACAATTAAGTCAGGAGAATGTAAATGGTCAGATTTTTTATACTGGAATTATCGATAAGTATATTTTATATCCTCAAAAAACGGGTGAAATTGTAATAAATCCATTCGAACTTAATTGTTACTACCAAATTCAATCGCGAAAAAGATCTGGAAGTATTTTTGATGAGTTTTTTGGTACGTATGAACGAGCTCAGGCAAAAGCATTAAGCTTACCTGTAACAATAAAAGTTGAAGCAATCCCAGAAAATAAACCAGAATCATTTGCGGGTGCAATAGGTGAATTTAAGATGGATGCATCGCTCGATAAATCTCAAATAAAAACGAACGAAGCTGTTACATTAAAAATCAAAATCGCAGGAAATGGAAATCTAAAATATATTACATCACCTAAAATTGAATTTCCTTCAGATTTCGATGTGTATGATCCCAAGATTAGTGACAATATTAAATATTCAGAAATAGGTGCTACAGGAAATAAAACTTTTGAATATTTAATTATTCCTCGCCATCCAGGCAATTTTAACATTCCAAAGTTCGAGTTTTCGTATTTTGATACGCGTACCAATAATTATAAAGTTTTATCTGCAGGTGATTATCAAATTATTGTTGATAAATCATTATCTGATACTTCAATTACGGTAACAAACTCGTTTAACAAAGAAGATATTAAATTTTTGGGGAAAGATATTCGTTTTATTAAAAAGGGTGAATCGAACCTTAAAGAAAAAGGACTATTCTTATTTGGTTCCGGAAAGTTTTATTTGTATTACATAATTATCATACTGTTGTTTGGCGTTTATGTTTTTATTCGTAAAAAGAATATTCAGGAAAATGCTAATATTCAACTTGTTCGAAATAAAAAAGCGAATACCTTTGCTCGTAAACGATTGCAGAAAGCATCACTGTTTATGAAACAAAATCAGAAAGAAGAATTTTACGAAGAACTTGTTAGAGCACTTTGGGGATATATAAGCGATAAACTAAGTATTCCTGCGGCAAATCTATCGAAAGATAATGCTCGATCTCGTTTGCAGAGTAAAAATGTGAATTCAGAATCAATAGAACAAATTATTAATATTATCGATCGTTGCGAATATGCCCGATATGCTCCTGTTTCTGAAAATACTCAAATGGATGTGCTTTTTAACGATTCAGTTGATATTATTAGTAAGTTACAACAGCAGCTGAAGTGAGAGTAGGGGTGACTTTCCATCTTGCCTGCATTAGGCAGGCGTCAAAATGACATGGAAACGTCAAGAAAAGTAAGAGTGTTAGGGTATAAGGTATAAGGTATAAGGAAGACTTTCCATTTTACCTGCAGAAGGCAGGCTTCAGAATGACATGGAAACGTCAAATAAAGGAAGATGATAAATAGATTATTGACTATATTTTTTAATGATTTATAAAAAGTAGAATGATGAAAAAAGCGATTATTACATTAATATATAGTATAACCATTCTGAGTTTGCAAGCTCAAAATAAAGATTCGTTGTGGGTAAAAGCAAACAATTATTTTGTTAAAAATGATTTTGAAAAAGCGGTTGATACTTACCTTTCAATTGAGAAACTTGGTTTTCAATCGGCCGAATTGTATTATAACTTAGGGAATGCATATTATAAATTGAATAAAATTGCATTTGCAATTCTGTATTACGAAAAAGCATACGAACTTGCACCGCATAACGATGATATAGCTTATAACCTCGAACTTGCTAACCGAAATATTTTAGATAAGATTGAAAAGATTCCTGTATTTTTTATAACAGGATGGATACGAAGTTTTGTTAATTTATTTAGCTCCGATTTATGGGCAAAAATGAGTATTTTAACTTTTATTGCATCGGTAGTTTTAATTTCAATGTTTCTTTATAGTAGGAGAGTGGGTTTAAAAAAACTCTTTTTCTGGCTGGCAATCGTTTTCTTTTTAATATCTATTTTAACTTTTTATTGTTCGTATAAACAAAAACAAAATATACTTAAAAACGACTCGGCAATAATTCTGAATCCATCGGTAACAGTAAAAAGCTCACCTGATTTTAGTGGTACTGACTTATTTGTAGTTCATGAAGGTACAAAAGTATGGATTGTTGATGAACTATCGGATTGGAAAGAAATTAAACTTAGCGATGGGAGTAAGGGCTGGCTTAAAACTTCTGATTTAGCAGTGATCTAGAACTTAATAGAATTGTAAATGAGTTCCAAAAACTATTTAAATTCGAATAATTCGTTCAACATTATGTTGTCTCAGGTAAGTTTTAATAATTTGTCTGATATCCTTATTGTCGGGATAATTTTTTATTGAATCAACCAGATTTTCGATGTTGTTTTGAATACAATCAATATCAATATAACCAAAACCCATGTATTTCCCATTGGTAACCTGAACAACAGAACGTTCATTTTCAGTTCTTCCTTTATCGATCACAATAACATTTTTCCACTCCATACTCAAATCTGAAATCATTTTCTGAGCTCTCATGTTGTATTGTTCTGTAGGTTCTTTCTGTATGCAAGCACCTTTACATTGTTTTAACTGATAATAAAAGCAGGCTCCTTGCGAATCGTACAATCCACATAGTTTTTGGCATAAATTGTATTTTTCTGAAAGTTCAAACAACCGCTCTTTGGCTTCTTTGTTTGAGTTGAAAGAGATTAATGGTATTTCTTTATCAATACTTTCAACACGAAAACAGATATAATTATATTCATCAACAGAAGTAAATATTCCTGAATTGTTTGTTGTTCTTCGTTGCAGCCTGTTGTATTTTGGTTTATGGTTTTTTATTTCGTTTGATTCTAAAAGTAAGGCAATTAACTCGCTACCTGTTAATTCGTATGAAATATCGAAAATTTCATCGGCCATTTTTAAAGCACGAGATGTGTTTTCGTTGCTAAAATGTGAAAATACACGAGTTCTGATATTTTTACTTTTTCCAACATAAATAATTTCACTTTGCTGATTATGCAAATAGTAAACACCTGTTTCTTCAGGTAAATTTGAAATTACTGATGCTTCTACATTATAAAATTTCGATGATTTTTGTTGACCTAAAGTTTTATCTTTTTGTAAAAGCAATTCGAATAAACGAACTGTTGCAAGTGCATCACCGGCAGCTCTGTGCCTATTATTTATTTGAATATTTAGCGTATTGCATAAGTTTCCTAAGCTGTATGATTTTTGCTTAGGAATAATTTTGCGACTCAGTTTTACAGTACATAAATTAGTACAGGAAAAATTGTATCCTAAGCTTTTAAATTCGCTTCGAATAAAATTATAGTCGAACGATGCATTATGAGCAACAAATATTTTATCTTTTGTATAATTTACTATATCCTTTGCAACTTCATAAAACTTAGGAGCATTAGCAACCATTTTGTTTGTTATGCCATTTATTCGGGTAATGTAATCGGATATAAATATTTCAGGATTGATTAATGTTGAATATTCATCAATAATTTTTTCACCATCGTGAATATATATAGCAATCTCGATAATCTTATCTTTTTGTGGACTTAAACCTGTAGTTTCAATATCGACTATGGCGTACATATAGAATTTTAAAATGGTGAATGCATAAAAATAGATAATAAAAAAAACACCCAAAATTTTTTAGGTGCTTTTTTAGTTTTTATACAGCCTAGGACAGTCAGGCTTTTTACTTTTTATTTACCGCTAAGTTGCAAAGATCGCTATTTAATCTATACCATATACCTTATACCTGCCTTTCGGCAGGCAAGCCTTATACCATTTACCTACAATCCTTTTCCTGCAAAATACTTCATAAACTGCATTCGTTCGTATGCAGCAGGATCTTTAATGCTTTTTTGACTTAACATCCCTTTGAAATCATCAATCGATTTATATCCTTTCTGATTCATCCATTCAGTAATATCGTTAAGCATATTTTGAATCTGTCCTTTTCCATTTTTATAAAAAGCAGAAGCAATTTGAACAGCATTAGCACCGGCAAGTAGTTGTTTTATTATTGCAGCACCATCGTGTATTCCTGTTGAAGCAGCTAAATCGCAACCCACTCTTCCCGACATTATAGCAATCCATCGAAGCGATATTGAAAGTTCTGCAGGAGTACTCATTACATTAGTTGATAAAACTTCAAAATTATTAATATCAATATCGGGACTATAAAATCGGTTAAACAATACTAAACCTTCAATTCCTGAATTCGATAGTTTCTGTATAAATGCAGCAAGATTTGCTGAGTAATAGCTAATTTTAAGTGATACAGGGATTTTTATATGTTTCTTAACTTCATTAATTATGTCAAAATAGATTTGTTCATTATTACCTGACGCTTTATTAAAATCAGAAGGCATAACAAAAACATTCAGTTCCAATGCGTCAGCACCTGCATCTTGTAATGTTTCAGCATAATATGGCCATTTTTCTGCAGTTACACAATTAATACTTGCTATGATTGGAATTTTTACTGTGTTTTTTGCATCACGAATCAGTTTTAAATAATTGGTAAGACTATCGTCAGTAGCATAAGTATCGTAATAATCCATTGTTTCGGGATACAAGAAATCTTCACGGCTCATTTTAGAAATATCTTTATCAAGCTGGCGACGAATTTCTTCTTCAAAAATTGATTTTAGAACGATTGCAGCAGCACCTTTTTCTTCAAATTCCTTAATATCTGCCAAAGTACTTGTTAAACCTGAACTTGAAGCGATTATCGGATTCTTTAGTTTTAATCCTAAATAGTTTACTGATAAGTTAGCCATGATGAATAGTTTTAGTTGTTTTTTTAATGATTAAGTAAATTTACTGATTCTTTTAGTCGTTTTCAATACTTGTTCATTTCAAACACAAAACGTTCATCATTGTTCACAAACACAGTTATATAAATTATCGTTCTAAATAATCTTTATTCGCTTTTTGTAAAAAGGCTTTGCCTTTAATTAAAGTACTATTTGTATGGTTTCCTAATTTAACTAATAGGTCGTTTTTTACATTATCGAAAACCACAGTTGATGAATCTTCAATATATGCAAAACCATCGTTATATGTGTAATAACCAAACTTGGTGCCCGATTTATCAAATAAATCTTTACTAAATTTGAAATTATCTGAGTTACAATTTAGTTGATTTAAAAGTGTTTTAGCAATATCAATCTGCGATCCGTAAGTTGGAATTGTAAAAGAAGAATCAATTAAAGCGCCACCAATCCAAAGCATTGGAATTTTATATTTTTCAATTGCGTGCACAGGATC
>MENE01000179.1:44997-45635 GCA_001769005.1 Bacteroidetes bacterium GWA2_31_9b
AATAATAAATTGAATTCAAATATTGTGATGATCGATCAATACCTTTGACAACTGTTTCTATAGGTACTTCAAAAGGATCATGGCTACTCAATGTAAAATAGGTTTTGAAAAATGGTTGTGTATCGGTAGTAATTTCCTGATACAACCTTTCAAATACAAATTCATCATGTACACCCCATTTCGATGTGTTGTATTTTTTCTCGAAGCTTTTATCGGTAACTAATTTATTAAAACCGCCATTCATAAAGTACGAACGCATATTTGCGAAGTCGATATCTCCACCATAGTAAAATGCCGATTCGTAGCCTATTTTTTGAAGCTCTGCATTTATAAATGGTAATGATTGTGTCTTTTTTGGAAATTTAATTACTGATGTTGTAGGTTGTGCCGGATAACCGCTTAAAATTGAAACAATACCTTTGTCACTTCTATCGGCATTTGCATAAAAATTTGTAAACAGAATGCCTTCTTTAGTAAGTTGATTCAGATTTTTTGCTACTGGCCATTTCCCATTTAATGAACCCACAACCTTTGATGAAAAACTCTCAAGAATAATAATCACAATATTTGGTTTATCATTCTTAAGTACATTTATGTGTTCCCCCTTTTGTATAACCATTTCAGAAAATATCTTTTCA
>MENE01000180.1:0-4082 GCA_001769005.1 Bacteroidetes bacterium GWA2_31_9b
TAAATGCTGCACGAAAATTATGGGGTCCAGATTTTGCCGACAAACGGTTTTATCATATTTCTACCGATGAAGTATATGGATCGCTTGGAAATGAAGGATTATTTACTGAAGAAACCGCATACGATCCACGAAGCCCATATTCTGCGTCAAAGGCAAGTTCCGATCATTTGGTTCGAGCATATAACCATACCTATAAATTACCTATAGTAATTTCAAATTGCTCTAATAATTATGGTCCAAATCAGTTTCCTGAAAAACTAATTCCCTTAGCAATTCATAATATTAAAAATAATAAACCAATACCGGTTTATGGTAAAGGCGAAAATATTAGAGACTGGCTTTATGTTTTAGATCATGCAAAAGCAATCGATTTAATATATCATCAAGGAGTAGTTGGAGGTACTTATAATATTGGTGGTAATAATGAATGGACAAATATTGATTTAATAAAAGCATTATGCGACATAATGGATCATAAGTTAAATCGCTCTAAAGGAGAATCGGCAAAACTGATTACTTTTGTGAAGGACCGTGCAGGCCACGATCTTCGATATGCAATTGATTCTTCAAAAATTCAGAAAGAACTAAAATGGAAACCTTCGCTTCAGTTTCGCGAAGGATTAGAAAAAACAGTTGATTGGTATCTTTCGAATCAGGAGTGGTTAACCCATATAATTGATGGGGATTATGAAAAATATTACGAGAAACAATATACTAAAAGATAACAAAAAAGCAGCTGAGAAGCTGCTTTTTAAATTTTATAATTGTTTGGTTATTCAACAGTAACCGACTTTGCTAAATTTCTAGGTTGATCAACATTGCAATTTCTTAGTACAGCAATATGATATGAAAGCAATTGCAACGGAATAACTGTTAATAATGCCGCTAGTTCTTCTCTCGTTTCAGGTATTTCCAGTACATGATCGGCCATTTTCTTAATAATAGTATCTCCCTCGCTTACAATTGCAATAACAATTCCTTTACGGGCTTTTACTTCCTGAATATTTGAAACAATTTTTTCGTATGATTTGTCTTTTGTTGCAAGTACAACAACAGGCATTTTTTCATCTATAAGAGCAATTGGGCCATGTTTCATTTCAGCTGCTGGATAACCTTCGGCATGAATGTATGATATTTCTTTAAGCTTAAGAGCGCCTTCTAATGCAACAGGAAATAAGTAACCTCTTCCTAAATATAAAAAATTAGTTGAATCTTTGTATAGTTTACTTACCTTCAGATATTTAGAATCGTATTTTAATATTTTTTCAATTTTAGAGGGTATACTATAAAGTTCATTGATGAGTATATCAAAAGTTTTTTTATCAATTGTTTTTCTTTCATAACCCAATGCCATTGCTATCATTGTAAGAACTGTAACCTGAGCAGTAAATGCTTTTGTTGAAGCAACACCAATTTCTGGTCCGGCATGGGTATAAACCCCTGCATGAGTTTCTCGTGGAATGCTCGATCCAACAACATTACAAATACCAAGTACTGTAGCTCCAGCTTGTTTTGCAAGTTTTATAGCTGCAAGCGTGTCGGCTGTTTCACCACTTTGGCTTATAGCTATAACAATATCGTCTTCGTTTATAATAGGATTTCTATATCTAAATTCTGAAGCGTATTCAACTTCAACAGGAATTCTGGCAAGCTCTTCAAATAAATACTCTCCGACTAAACCTGCATGCCAAGATGTTCCGCAACCAATAATTATTATTCTTTTTGCTTCAATAAGCTTGGGCATTACAGTGTGTAATCCTCCCAAGTGGATTTCTTTTTTATCTAAAGAAACTCGTCCTCTGAAAGTATCAAGAATTGATCGGGGTTGCTCAAAAATTTCTTTAAGCATAAAATGATCAAATCCATTTTTCTCTAATTCTCCAATATCCAGATTTATTTTATGAATTTTTGGGGTTAGTTTATCGTTTTTAATTGTTTTAAGCGATAATCCATCTTTACTTAAAATTGCAACATCATCATCGTTTAAATATATTACACTTTTAGTATGTTCAACTATTGGTGTTGCATCTGATGCAATAAAATATTCCCCTTCGCCAACTCCAATTACTAAAGGACTTCCTTTTCTTGCTGCAATAATTTTATCGGGTTCACCTTTACAAATGATTGCTAAACCATAAGCACCAACAACTTTCGATAAAGCCAGTCGAACAGCTATTTCGGCACTCACTTTTCCTTTTATGTAAACATACTCTATTAAATTTGCAAGAACCTCAGTATCTGTATCTGTGTAAAATACATATCCTCGATCGATTAGTTTTTCTTTCAAACGATTATAGTTTTCAATAATTCCATTATGAATTAAAACAAAATGATTGTTCATAGATGTATGAGGATGGGCATTTAAATCGTTTGGTTCTCCATGAGTAGCCCATCGTGTATGACCTATTCCTATTGTTCCTGAAATATCTTTATCTGAAACATAGTCATCTAAATCTTGGACTTTACCTTTTTTCTTGAATATATTAATCTCTTTATTTAATAAAGCAACTCCAGCTGAGTCATACCCTCTATATTCAAGACGTTTAAGCCCATTAATTAGTATAGGATAAGCTTGCTTATTTCCAATATATCCAACTATTCCACACATATATTAAAATTTTGAATAAGTAACTTTTAATTTAATATCGTCTAAACCTGATTTTAAGATCGTACGATGTGGGTAACTACTACTGTTTTTTATTCGAATATACAATGATGAATCTTTAATCTCGCCATTTAATAAATCTTTTAAATGAAGAGAAATATCAAAACTATATTCTTGTTTTGTTTCATTATAAGCACCAGAAAAAAGTTTGCCATTATAATCTTCTATTTGATATAAATCACTATCAACATTATAAATAAAGAATAAATTATCAGGAGGAGTTAATTTACTCATATTTGCATCTTGAAAAACAGGAATTGTTAAATTCGCATTAATAATAGAATATTGATACTCATCAGGGAAGTTATAAAGATTTGACATAACGATTTTGGATGTCATCCCTCCTAATCCTTGCATAAATAATAAAGTATCATTTAGTGTTGAATCATTTTCGATAAAGTCATTTATAATTCCTGAACTGAAATCGCGTTCAATATTATTATATCTTATACCTGTATTAAACTTATATGTATAAATTAAGGTATCTGTTTCATCTTCTAAATTAGGTTTTTTATAATAAAGTTTAATTTCAGAATTTGTAGATGTTATAGCTATTTTTAGTAATCCTCCAATATTACTTGTTCCTTCATATACAAGGGCAAGGCCTTTGTATTTCTCAAGAAATTTTTCAACGGTTCTATAATAGTAAATTGAATCGACAGGTGGAATTAAGAAATCGCCAAAAGAGTTTGTAAGACCTATTCTAACTAATGTATCACCTTGGTAGCTAGTTCCTGTGCTTATTAATCCTCCAGAATTATAATAGTCGGCAAGTGGAGTACTTGTTAAATAAATACTATCAATTGATGAATAAAGATTGTTTGAAAGTAAATATGCATTTATATTTTTTGTTTTGTCAAATTCTCCATATATGCTATCAATTTCTAGATACAATACTACAGAATCAACTTCTGCACCAACAAATGTTACTGAAGTAGAAGTTAATATATATTGAGATGCAAAAGAAGCATCTGTTTTGCCAAAATATGGATCATTTAATTCTCCAAGATAAAAATATGTCAGATTTTTTGTAGTGTAATCTTCATCATTTAGTAGATATCCACTGAATGATAACGTGGTATCAATATAAATTCCGATTTTATCAGTTTCAGGTATTAAATCTGCTCCTATTAAATTAGCATCATCTTTACACGAAAAGCTAAATAATAAGAATAATACAGAAATATAAACCAAAAATTGTTTTGCTATGTTTTTGGTATAATGTTGAAATGTTGTGTTCATCTTTTTTTATAGGATTTTATCGTAAAATTGTGAGTAAGCTTCAATATATTCTTCTTTTGTTTGATATTCTAAGAACGGTTTATTTATTGATTTAATATATTCATGTACCTCAGAATTTATTTTTTTACTTCCGATAATTGTTGCATCTGCCATTTCAATTGCTAACTTATTTAAA
>MENE01000180.1:4092-10086 GCA_001769005.1 Bacteroidetes bacterium GWA2_31_9b
TTGGTTCTTTCAAAATTTTAACATCTGCTTTTGAAATATTTTCATACAACAACTTATCTTTAAATTCTTTTTTTAGTTGATTTTTAAAATCATTTTTATATACTGAATAAATAATCTTTGAATTTGCAAAAAGCGGATCTTCGTTATATGCCTTTTTAATATAAAGAGGTATTAAGCTTGTAAACCAGCCATGACAATGAATAATGTCAGGAGCCCATCTTAATTTTCTAACGGTTTCAATTACTCCACGAGCAAAAAATATCAACCTTTCATCATTGTCTTCATAATCGTTTCCGGCTTCATCTTTCAATGTATATTTTCGTTGAAAATAATCTTCATTGTCAATAAAATATACCTGCATTCGAGCTGCCTGAATTGAAGCTACTTTTATTATTAGAGGATGATCTGTATCGTCAATAATTAAATTCATCCCTGAAAGACGTATAACTTCATGTAATTGGTTGCGTCTTTCATTTATACATCCGAATTTGGGCATGAAAGTTCTTATCTCTTTTCCGCTTTCTTGTATTCCCTGAGGCAGGTTACGTCCGATTAAAGACATTTCTGATTCTGGTAAATAGGGAGTAATTTCTTGTGAGATAAACAAAACTTTTGTATTTTCCATCTGGAATGTTGAATTAATTTAAATCTTTGCAAAATTAGTAAAAATTATGTTAATCATCAACAAATTACATATAGCATATATTGTAAGCCTATAATATTTATTTTATTTTATTCTTTTTTAAAATTACCACAGGTATTACCTTTATATTTTATATTTGCACAAAATTTATTGTAATGAAGGTATTTGAGAATAAGGCAGATTTAATATTTGAAATAAATTCGTTAAAACAACAATCAAAAGCTATTGGATTTGTACCAACAATGGGAGCTTTACACAAAGGTCATATCTCATTGATTACAATTTCAAAAAACAATAATGATATAACTATTGCAAGTATATTTGTAAATCCAACTCAGTTTAACGATAAAAAAGATTATCAAAGGTATCCTCGAATTTTAAGCGATGATATTAAAATGCTTGAAAAAGCCGGTTGTGATATTGTATTTACTCCTACTGAAGAAGAAATGTATCCTGAAGCAGATAACCGCCAGTTTGATTTTGGAAATCTTGATAAAGTAATGGAAGGCAAATTTCGCCCAGGACATTTTAGAGGTGTTGCGCTTATTGTGAGTAAATTATTCGATATTGTTACTCCTGATAAAGCCTATTTTGGCGAAAAAGATTTTCAACAGGTAACTGTTTTGAAACATTTAGTTACAATAATGCGTTATCCTATTGAAATAATTTCTTGTCCGATTATAAGAGAACACGATGGATTAGCAATGAGTTCACGAAACATGCTCCTTACAAAAGAAGAAAGAGAACATGTATCGTTAATTTCAAAAACTTTATTTGAAGCTCGCGAAATAGCAAAAAAATTAAATGTTGAAGAAACCAAAAACTGGGTTATTCAGCAAATTAATTCAGATTCATTGTTAAAAGTTGAATATTTTGAAATAGTAAATGATATAAACCTGGAGTCGATCCACGATTGGTCACAAAATGAGAATAAAGTTGGGTGTATTGCTGTTCATGTTGGTAATATCAGACTCATAGATAATGTGAGATTTTATTAATAAATTTGTAAGAAATAATTAAAAGTTATTATGAACATTGAAGTTGTTAAATCAAAAATTCATAAAGTAACTGTTACAGAAGCTAATTTGCAATATGTAGGAAGCATAACTATTGATCAGGACTTAATGGATGCTTCCAATATTATTGAAAATGAAAAAGTTCAAGTTGTTAATTTGAATAATGGTGAGCGTCTCGAAACATACGTAATTAAAGGTTTGAGAGGTACTGGTGAAATATGTTTAAATGGTCCTGCTGCACGTAAGGTAACTGTTGGCGATATTATTATTATTATTTCTTATGCTTCTATGGATTTTGAAGAAGCTAAGAACTTTAAACCAAGATTGATTTTTCCAGATACTACCACAAATAAATTAATATAATTTCCATTGAATAGAACAGTTTTAAAAACAGTTAATTTCTTTTTCTTTTTAACTCTCGGACTCTTACTCCTTTATTTTGCATTCAGAGGAATAAACTTCGAGCAGATGATTGTTGATCTTAAAAATGCAGATTATTCATGGGTTGCTTTATCATTGGTATTTGCCTTTTTTGCATATTTAAGTCGGGCTTACCGTTGGAAACTGTTAATAAAACCGTTAAACTTTAATCCATCGTTAAAAAATGTTTTTTATGCTTTAATGATAGGTTATATTTCAAATCTAGCATTTCCTCGTTTAGGAGAAATTACTCGTTGTGGTTCACTTACGAAAACAGATAAAATCCCTATCGATTCACTTATAGGTACAGTACTTATTGAGCGAGCTGTTGATTTAATTGTTTTACTAATTTTCCTCTTTGTTATTTTTATTGCAAAAATAGAATACTTCGGCAGCTTTATAAAAGATAATATTTTTATCCCTATTTATCATAAATTTATTGAAGCAGTAAATTTCCCGTTTTATTACTGGATAATGATTGTTGTTTTTATTGCCGGTTTTATTGGCTTGTTTTATTTTTTTCGTAAGAGATTAAAAAGGGTTGTTATAATCCATAAAATGAGAAAACTTTTACGTGGAGTTATTTCAGGTGTAAAAACAGTAACAAAAATGCAAAATCGATGGGCGTTTTTGCTACATACGCTTATTATCTGGGTAATGTATTTTTTAATGACCTATGTTGTTGTATTTTCAATACCTGCTACAAAAGACCTTACACCAATCGATGGAGTATTCCTTTTAGTAATTGGAGGGTTAGGAATGGCAGCTCCAGTTCAAGGTGGAATAGGAGCATTCCACTGGATTATTTCATCAGGCCTTACTTTATATGGTATTTCTAAAACCGATGGCCTTGTTTTTGCTACAATTCAACACGAATCACAAGTATTACTTGTATTATTGCTCGGTACAGCTTCAATTATTTTGTTATTCTTAAATTCTCACCGTAAAAGAAAAAATATTAGTTAAATTTACTCGTCGATTATTAAAAAAAATCTGAATGAATAAGCTGGATATACTTAAAGCTAAGATTATTGATTTAAATAAGCTTGATTCATTTCTTGCTTATTTGCGATTTAAAAATCAAAAAATTGTTTTTACAAATGGCTGTTTCGATATTGTTCATCGTGGACATATTGAATATCTTGCTCAAGCAGCAAGTTATGGCGATGTACTTATTATTGGATTAAATACCGATAGTTCTGTTCAACGAATAAAAGGCATAAATAGACCTGTTCAGGATGAATATGCACGTGCAATTACTCTCGCATCAATGCAATTTGTAAATGCAGTAATTCTTTTCGATGAGGAAACCCCTTACAACTTAATTAAAACAGTACAACCTGATATACTCATTAAAGGAAGCGATTATAAAGCAGAAGATATTATTGGTTACGACATTGTGAAAGCAAAAGGGGGCGAAGTAATTACTATTGATTTTATTGATGGATATTCAACTACATCAATTATCAATAAATTAAAAAAATAAGTTAAGAATGGCCAAATCTAAATCTGTATTTGTTTGTCAGAATTGTGGCGCAGAATCTTCAAAATGGATTGGTAAATGTTATTCGTGTGGCGAATGGAATTCATATGTTGAACAGGTTGTAGCTAAGGAATCTAAAAGCTCAAGCTTAGCAATTGAATATGAAAAACAACAACCTTTAAGGATTTCGGAAATAACAGCCAAAAGTAACGACAGGATTTTAACTAATATTCATGAGCTTGATCGGATATTAGGTGGTGGTGTAGTTC
This sequence comes from Bacteroidetes bacterium GWA2_31_9b, assembly GCA_001769005.1. Taxonomy (GTDB): domain Bacteria; phylum Bacteroidota; class Bacteroidia; order Bacteroidales; family UBA12077; genus UBA12077. Next base: position 7,924 of record MENE01000180.1, read on the forward strand.
CGGGTTCAATGATACTTATTGGAGGTGAACCAGGTATAGGTAAATCAACACTAGCCTTACAGGTTGCTTTAAAATTAAATCACCTAAAAACCCTTTATATTTCAGGTGAAGAAAGCCCTCAACAAATAAAAATGAGAGCCGAAAGAATAAAAATTAAAAACGACAACTGTTATATTTTGGGAGAAACATTACTCGAAAATATTCTTGTACATACTCAAAATATTAAACCTGATATTTTAATTATTGATTCGATTCAAACTCTTTATTCCGATAAGCTGGAATCTTCAGCCGGAACAGTATCCCAGATAAGAGAAACAGCAGCTACACTTTTAAAATATGCTAAAACAACAAACACTCCAGTATTCTTAATAGGGCACATAACCAAAGATGGAACACTAGCCGGCCCAAAAGTACTGGAACATGTTGTTGATACCGTTTTACAATTTGAAGGCGATCATAATAATATGTACCGGATTTTACGTACAACAAAAAACAGATTCGGTTCAACATTCGAATTGGGAATTTTCGAAATGAATAACGAAGGACTCCGCGAAGTTGTTAACCCCTCAGAAATATTAATAACTCAAACTGATGAAGTTTTAAGCGGAACTTCAATAGCCTCAACTATAAATGGTGCGCGTCCGTTGCTAATTGAGATACAAGCTCTTGTAAGTTCGGCTGCTTATGGAACACCCCAAAGATCATCAACAGGATTCGACAATCGTCGATTAGGAATGTTGCTAGCAGTTCTTGAAAAAAGAGCCGGGTTCAGGCTGAGCCAGAAAGATGTGTTTATCAATGTTGCCGGAGGAATTAAAGTTGATGATCCTGCAATTGATCTTGCTGTTATAGCTTCTGTTTTATCATCAAACCTTGATATTCCTATTGAAAAAAATACTTGTTTTGCTGCTGAAGTTGGTCTTACAGGAGAAATTCGGCCAGTAAATAGAATTGAGCAACGCATAAGTGAAGCAGAAAAACTCGGATTTAATCAAATTTATATATCCCGTTACAATTCTAAAGGTCTTGATTTTAAAAAGTATAAAATTGATGTTGTTAAAGTTGGCAAAGTAGACGAACTCTTTAGATCATTGTTTAAAAAGAAAGTCGAGTGAAAATCCTTGAAGTAAATAATCTTTCCTTGTCATTTATTCAAGATAAATGCGCTATTGACATTCTAAAAAATATATCATTCTCTTTAAATAGTTCTCAAACTCTTGGAATTGTTGGTGAATCAGGTTCAGGAAAATCATTAACAGCATTGTCGATAATTAAATTGATTCCTCAAAATGCAACTATTCCTAATGGAAATATTTTCTTTTTCGAAAATGAAGTAAAAACAGATTTGCTATTACTATCCGAAAAGGAAATGCTTAATTACAGGGGTAAAAACATTTCCATGATCTTTCAGGAACCAATGACATCTTTAAATCCATCAATAAAATGCGGATTGCAGGTTGCTGAAGTGTTAATAAATCATTTGAGTTGTAAGAAAAGGATTGCAAAAGAAAAGGTATTAGAACTTTTCGATGAAGTAAAACTTCCTACTCCATCACGAATATTTAATAGTTATCCACATGAATTATCCGGAGGACAACGCCAAAGGGTAATGATTGCTATGGCTATTGCCTTAAAACCAATAATTTTAATTGCCGATGAGCCTACAACAGCACTTGATGTTACTGTTCAGAAATCAATTATTGAATTGTTAAAGCAAATTCAACAAAAATATAAGATGAGTATTATTTTTATTTCGCACGATTTAGGAATAATATCGCAGGTAGCAGATAACATTCTAGTGATGCATAAAGGTACTGTTGTTGAATATGGCAAAACTACCGATGTTCTTACTAATCCAAAGGATAATTATACCAAAGGATTATTAAAATGCAGACCAACTCGCAACTCAAAACCATATAGATTAACAATTTTAAGTGATTTTTTAAATAGTTCTGATTTAAATACTAGCAATGTAATATCGAATATACAACCATATAAAAATAAAAATTCTCAGGTAATTCTTTCTGTTGATAGTCTTTCCAAAAAATATTCGTTGAAAAAGAATTTGTTCGGAAATTCAATTAAAGATTTTTTTGCAGTAGAAGAAATAAGTTTTAATGTTTATAAAGGTGAAACTTTAGGTTTGGTGGGCGAATCAGGAAG